>NZ_JAVKEW010000028.1:0-7421 GCF_040226375.1 Coleofasciculus sp. G2-EDA-02
ATGCAACAAGTGCGGCACAGTCTTAGACCGTGACTATAACGCCGCAAAAAACATTCTGGCAAAGGGATTCAAGCTGCTAGCTGAATACTTAAACAGTACCGTAGGGCATACGGAATCTGGAGCCAAAAGCTCAAAAGCGCACAGAGAAACTGACCTCTGGCTCAAGAACGGAGACGCTCTTGCTCTAAGTCGGCTCGATGAACTGCGAACCAAGAATTCTTGGGAATCCCCCACTATATTCGGTACTCCGAATTAGTGGTGGGAGGATGTCAAATGGGAATGGGGAAAATATCGGCGCGAATGTCGAACAGGCTATGGAATTTCACCAATTGGGTTTGGATGTCTTGTTATTTGACTACCGAGGCTATGGTGAAAGTGACGGGAAGTTTCCCACTGAAACCCAAGTTTACCAAGATGCTCAAGTAGCGTGGGGTTGTTGAAATCATGTTTATTCCCCCATTACCAAGGATTACCAATTAGGGTAAAGGAACTCCAATAATAAGGATGGCTGTAGTTTTGGTTAATCGACGGAAAATCAGATGGTAAGGGAATACTACTCTTAGTGGTGATTAAGTGATCGTCTTCTCGTTTCACTTCACCTCTAAGCATTGCTAGTTGTGCCTTTCGCAAGGCTTCGGCTTTGGTTGAACTTTGTTTGAGTTTCTCGTAAAATGTACTCATCAATCCCAGTGTCCCTTCATCACTAACATACCAGAGACTGCCCAAGGCTGACTTGACTCCAGATTGTACTGCTAATCCCGTAAATCCTAACTCTGCTTCCTCATCGCCTAAAGCTGTGCGACAGGCACTTAAAACTAAAAGTTCCACGGTTGGTTTATGCCAATCTAACCGCCACATCTGATCCAATCTGAGTTTATTGTCCCCCCACAATTGGATATAGGAATCCATCGGTTTCCCCGGTTTAAATTCGGCATGGGTAGCTAAATGAATAATACCATACGTCGCTTGACGCCGAGCTTGCTGGAGATTATTCAAGGTAAACTCTTCATTGAGAAAGGATTCACCTTGCCACACCTGATCTGCAATCACTTGTAACTCTATGGGAACACTGGGTAAAGGCGCCTTATCTGGAAACTTTGAAGCCCCCATTGCCAAAACCGAATCATCTTTGACATCTCGATAACGAGTATCGGTGAGACTGAGGCTAGGCATTAAGCCGACACTATAGTTCTCAATGATAAACTGCTTACCATCAGACAAAGCGGCAACAGGTATAGAACGTAAGCCTGTGTCCATGATAAATGCCAGATGCTTGATATCTTGCGCGGCTAAATCAGCAGCTATAGGTTGAATCAACCATTGATACATCTGGTAAGCCGGTGGCAGATAGTTCCGGTCATCGATTACATTCGTTACAGTGCGACGAAATTGAGCTGCCATGTTGAGAACTTCTGCTCTGGTTACATTAACCGATCGCCGGATAGGTTGTCCATCGGCAGAAATGAGAATTAATTCTAGGCGATCGCTCGGTTGCGGGGTTAGCGATCGCAATAAACTGGTATTATTTGGCGCAACGTCTACGCCTTCAGGCACTGCGCTAATTGTTTGTGGGGCAAATACTACATAAATCACCGCCGACTTCACCCCTGTTGCTGCTGCATTTTGGCGTAAGATTTCTCGCGCTTGTTCTAAGGTAATCCCTGCCCGTCTTTCTGTGCCAAAATACTTTTCATAATCTAGACTAAATAAGTTATCAATCTCCATCACCCCAGATTCATCCTTTTCAACTGGGGGTTGATTTTTATTGGAATCAGTGGTGGTTAAATCAATGGGGTTAACGGGAATATCTGAGGTTTCGTCAACGCTAATAATCCCAATATTGCCTTCAGTGTGGGTAAAGGGAAAGGATTGGAAAGGGGCGATGGTAAACTCACCACTGGTAATGGCAGCAGCTGTGCCGTTAATTGTTGCATCTCCCACATTAAAGGGAATGATGCCTTCTCCCCCATGACGAATCGTGATATCGCCGCCACCCTTCCCACCGGCTGTAGAAATGCTGGTTTCCCTACCATTGTGGGGAAAACTGCCAATTGCCCGAAAGACGCGATCGCTCTCTATCTCAACCTTGCCCCCTCTGCCATTACTTCCCCCCTGTGCGTTAATCGAATTCACTTCGATATATTCACGGGGATCAAGCATAACATTACCGCCATCGCCGATATTACCACTAGAATTGATTTCCCCAGCATCAATACTTGCCTCAGCCTCAATCAAAATATCACCACCCATCTCCGCCGAAGAATTTAAGTTTTTACTATTCACCCGATCCTGATGGCTAGTCAGACGAATATCACCCCCAACCGTTGTAATATTACCCGTAGTTAGGATATTACCCGTTGTCAGTTCAACTGCCCCTCCAGAGGTTTGCACATCCTGTAGATTAATTGTGCCAGTTCCTGTTATATGCTTCAGACTAGCCGCCCTAATCAAATTACTTGCCCTGAGGTTATTGGCATTGAAAATAGTCAGATTGCCCAAGGGAGTTGTTTCACCCACACTATCTGTGAACGTGATATTTCCTATTCCTGACATCAGATTTAGATTCGCCGCACCACTACTCCCTTCAAGCGTATTATTAAACTGGATATCACCGCCATTTGTCGTCAGGAACGTATCGCCGTTTAGAATCGTTGGAGCATTAAATTCAATAGAACCGTTTGCTGTTGTCACCTCACCTGCAAAATTCAGTGGATTAGCGCCATTGAGTTGAAAATTTCCGGTGAGATTAATCCTGACTGACGTTGGACTATCTAAACGATTACTGAGAATAGTAAGATTGCCGATTGGGGTAGTGCTACCTACTGTTTCAGGTAATTGTACCGTACCCCTTTCCGCGATAATGTTCAGGCTTTCTGTTCCATTTCTACCATTCATTTGATTGAGGAAACGAATATCACCAGAACTCGTACTCAGACGACTATCACCCGTCAGCGTCACTGAACCCTTTTGTCGCCATGTTCCCGTCAAATTAATAGTAGTAGCAAGATTTATATTTCCATTAATGGTGAGGTTATCCAAAGGAGTAATTGTGCCGATAGGATTATCAAGCGTAAGACTCGTACCCGGATTAAGTTCGAGGTTATAGTTTCCGTCAAGCGTGTTATTAAAAATAATCGTACCCGCACCGCCTGTCGTGAGAGCAGTATCGCCTGTCAAGTTAATCGGTGCATTGAATTCCAGACTACCATTCTGCGTTGTAATTTGACCCACCAGATCCAGGGTACGACTGGAAATCGTTAGATCGCCCATTAGGTTAAACTTGGCAGCCTGATGAATAATTCCTCCATCATTTCCCTGATGATCAATTCTCAGATTATTCGCATTAATATTACCTCCTAACCTAATGTCACCACTTTGATTATGGGTTAAGCCTGCCCCCGTATTCAGAGCGATGTTAAGATTTCCTTCACCTGTATCAATTGTTATTGCATTTGCCAATACGATTTCCGCGTCACCCCGATCTCGCTGGGAATCAACCACCCCATTTGCCAGGGTTTCGTTGGCGATTAACGTTAAATTTCCGTTATCTGTCGTGATATTATCGTTAATAAAAATACTGCGTCCGGCTTTAAAAGTGAGGTCGCCGCCATTGCCGCTAAGATTATCAATATCCAGTGGACTATTCAGAGTAATATCATTATTGGCTTGCAGGACAACGGCTGTACCCGTATTCAGAGTACGCTCTAAAAAGGTAGGAGAAAACGTTAGCGAAGCATCAGGAAAACGAGCAAATGTTAGATTTTCCGGGACGCCGACTGTTACTCGACCACTACCTTCCTTGGCAAATTGTACCCAAAAGGTCTGATTAACGGGGTCATTAACGACTGTACCTAAACCGGAATCCGACGGGCGACCGATAATGCTATTTTGATCGCTGATACTGTTTTTACCATTCCAGGTTTGTCCATTACTCCCATCCACCCAGGTAACGGCTCCTATATTATTGTCCCAGTTGGGACTACTGACACCATAATTGCTATTATTTAATTCAATAACGCCGCCACTACCCACTTGATCATTCGTCAAGTTTCCCACTAAACTTTTGAGTTCGCTAATTTGACCGATAGTCTCGGTTGTGGCGTCACGCCAAGTCACAGCGCCTCGGTTATTGTTCCACTCCGGGCTACTAATCACATAATTTCCATTCCTCAACGCGGTGACACCGCCACTACCAATGCGGTCAGAGGATGCTGGAGTTCCGACTAAACTATTCGTCTCATCAACGACATCAATAGTACCAATAGTGCCATTGCCCTTAGTGATTGCTCCTTGATTATTATTCCAGTCAGGGCTGTTGACAATATAATCGCCATTAGCAAGCGCAATAACACCCTCAATTCGGGAAGGAAAACCTGGAACACCATTACCAATTTGGTCTTGTGTACTACCGACTAAGCTATTGATTGTACTTACTTGCTCATTGCCAGTTGGCAGATTGCCATCCCGCCAAGTCACTGCTCCTCGATTATTGTTCCAGTTGGGACTGCTAATCACATAATTTCCATTAGTCAATGCAGTTACACCACCACTACCAATTTGGTCTTGTTCTTGGCTACCAATGATACTGTTATTTTCTGTGACTGAACCCGTGGTTAAACCGTTGATAGCATCAACCCAGGTAACAGCGCCCACATCCTGCATTGCTCCGTTGTTCCAGAGGGGACTACTAACAACGTAATTGCCGTTACTCAGCGCTGTAACACCAGCACTACCAACTTGATCCCCTGTCCGAATGCCAACCAAACTGTTGCTGGCATTTACTTCTCCTGTAGTCCCAGTCCTACCATCACCCCAAGTCACGGCTCCTAGACTAAAATTTGTGGCATTTTCTTCCCAGAAGGGGCTACTGACAACATAATTTCCGTTTTCCAGTGCAGTTACACCGTCAAAACCATTTTCAACAAATCCCACCAGATTATTTGGGCTAGCACCAACTAAACTGTTGCTGGCATTTACTTCTCCGGTAATCCCTTTCGTGCCATTACCCCACGTCACCGCTCCTCGGCTTTCCCCCCAAAACGTGGAGTTGACCACATAATTGCCATTGTTTTTGAGTGCCGTTACACCATTAAGACCAACTTGGTCACCAGTCTGAGTACCAACTAAACTGTTAGTTGCGTTAACCTCTCCCGAAATCCCAGTTGTGCCATCAGCCCACGTCACCGCCCCTATATCTGTCGCCCCTGTAACCCGATTATTCCATTGGGAACTAACGACGACGTAATTGCCATTACTCAGAGCCGTAACACCACCACTCCCCACTTGGTCATCGGTTTGACCCGTCAGTATGCTAAGTAATCCTCCAGTTGAACCATCGAACAGGTAAACCGCACCCGCATCATTCCCACCCAAGTTATCTCCTGGCTTCGTAACCGCCACATTTGCTGTACTCAACGGCACAATGGCATCACCAAACCCGGAACCGTTACCAGCATTCGGATCAGCAAGATCAAACTGGGGAATAGCGCCTACACTATCATCAATTACGATATTTTTCGGATCGAGTAACAGCGTCCCGGCTAATCCATCAACAGCCCCCACATCAACAGTACCCGTCATTGCCAGCGAGTCTTTCCCCGACACTTCCACAAAACCGCCGTCACCGCTAATCGCACCACCTCGCGCCTGAATCGTTCCAGAAAATTGAGTCAGTTGATCTGACCAAACAATTACCCGTCCTCCACTTCCGGTGGTTAAGGCGTTGGCGTTTAGAATACTGCTATGATTCACTACCGTAGTTTGGGCATTAATGGCGTCTGATGTCTGTCCCTGAAAATCACCACCCACTAAAATCTCACCGCCGCCACTGTTAGCACTGACATCAATATCTGCTGCTAATAATTGGACAGTCTCAGCAAACAGATGAACTGTACCTCCCACCTCTCCCGTCACCTCAATGTTGCCTGAAGTGGTTAAGACAGTATCGGCGTTACCCTTAAATTCAATCACGCCTCCCTGCTGAGAACCATTTGCCCGGGTTGTGGCGCTAGCGGTTTGAATTACCGTACCTGTAGAATTAACCTGAATTTCCCCACCATTTCCCTGGTTTCCCCCAACACTCATTAGTCCTGTGTCCAGGAAATGATGAGTCTGAATCTGAATATTACCTCCATCCGCCCCATCCGCTGTCATAGAACCGAGATTCTTTACCCTAGAACCAACGACATGAATTGTGCCACCCTGATTTGTATCGGTGGTGGATAGTTGCCCTTCATTGACGACTTGACCGCTATTCCCGGTGAGTAAAACGGGTAAATCCAAGGGACTAATCGGTAATTTCTCCCCAGTGGTGGAGCGAGGGGGTGTAATCTCTAAGGTGAGGGGGCTTCCCGGTTGACTGATTCTGAGCAAATTCTCACCCGGTACAGCCGCGATCGCAACTTGTCCTCCTGGTGCAGTTAGTTGCCCTGTATTGGTTATACTACCACCTGCTAAGGTTAAAGTCTGACCTTTTCCCACCTCTAAATTGCCATGATTAATAATCGCTGCTGAGTCAGCCAAGTCAAACGCTAAGGTTGTGGGAGTCCCGATTAAATTTTGATACCGATTTTCACCGAACGCATTAAACCAGTTCTCAGTACCAAAGCCAATCCCCGTCGCCGTCGTTGCCGTAAATGCCGCCGGAACATTAAGCTGGGCATCAGCACCAAAAATGATCCCCGCCGGATTCATTAAAAAAAGATGAGAATTTCCCCCTGTCACCTGAATTAAACCATTAATCACAGAGGTATCTCCGCCAACCACCCGTCCCAGAATGTTGCGAATTTGGGGATCGGAGATAAAGTTAGCAATTTGATCGGGGGAGATTCCAAATTGCTCAAAGCTATGGAAGAGATTCTCGCCATCTCCAGAAAGCGTTCCCCCCTGAATATCCAAGCGGTTCCCTTCAGGGTTGACTCTGGTGTTCGTACCATCGGCGGCTGGGGTAATGGATTGAGCCTGAGCCGAGGGCATCGAGTCCAGCCAACCTATCCCCCAGTTTAAGGTGCGATCGCCCTTAGAAAACCATCCTGTTTCGGGAAAAATTGGGTAGGGAATTATGCCGGTGAGGAAAACACCGACAAACAAACAGCGAAGGCACAATGGGATAGGTTTCATCGCTTGCCCTCCAATCAGGTAGAACTTGCCAAGTCCAGCATACTTTATAGAAGCGCCGTAAAACCCACATCCTTTTAGGTGTGGGATATGAGGCGGGTCATCGGAGGGACGTAGATGACCAAATTACAAAGGTGCTCTTAAACGAGCTATCAAGCTTGTGCTCAACTCAGAC
Organism: Coleofasciculus sp. G2-EDA-02; assembly: GCF_040226375.1. Taxonomy (NCBI): domain Bacteria; kingdom Bacillati; phylum Cyanobacteriota; class Cyanophyceae; order Coleofasciculales; family Coleofasciculaceae; genus Coleofasciculus; species Coleofasciculus sp. G2-EDA-02. The sequence continues at coordinate 7,292 of NZ_JAVKEW010000028.1, forward strand.
TTGCTCATTCCCCGCCTGGTAGCCTCTTCCTTTAGTTGTCGCATTTCATACTTAGTTAATCTGATATCTAGTCTTTCTGTTTTCATCGGTACACACAATTGACCACGCAGGTATCTACTATATATAATAT
>NZ_JAVKEW010000029.1:0-28631 GCF_040226375.1 Coleofasciculus sp. G2-EDA-02
GGGGTATAAAGGGCGGTATAAAGGGCGGTATAAAGGGCGGTATAAAGGGCGGTATAAAGGGCGGTATAAAGGGCGGTATAAAGGGCGGTATAAAGGGCGGTATAAAGGGCGGTATAAAGGGCGGTATAAAGGGCGGTATAAAGGGGGGTATAAAGGGCGGTATAAAGGGGGGCAAGAGAGAGAAGGCTTTTCACTCCCACCTTTTCTAAAAAAGTCTGGCATTTATTTTTGCAGATGGCGTGAAAATCAGACATTTTTAAGTGGTTTTATTGGTGAGAAAAACTTGAGATACTAAGTAGATGAGCCCCCCCGCCGCCATACCCGGAAGCACTTCGTAAACTATACCCGATAAATTCAGTCCCAGCTTCCAGAACAACGCCGCCGAAATCCCCCCTAACATCATCGCGATCGCGACTGGCGTGATCACCGATTTTTGCCAAACCCGCAAGATTAATAGAGGTCCTAAACCTGAAGCTAAAACTGACCAGGAGAATGTAATCAAGGCAAAGACATTATCATCTCCGGCTAAAGCAATACTCAAGATAATTAATGTCACCGTTAATGTCCCTAACTTGGCATACTTATACGAATGTGCCAATCCCGGAAACAGGTCTTGAGTTAATGCGGCTGAACAGGACAAAATTTGCGAATCTGCTGTCGATATTGTAGCCGCAAATAGTCCAGCTAGCATCAGTCCCACTAAAATAGCCGGCAATAATTCCAGGGCTAAATAAGGTAGTGCCAATTCTGGATCACCATCGGTTAACAAATCTGGCAAAAGAACACGCGCCGCCATCCCCACACCCATGGCTGAAAACGAGGTGAATAATGCACAAATCACTTTAATATCCCGGGCAAAACCCATATTATTCGCCGAATCAATCGCCATCGCCCGAACTAAAATATGAGGTTGTCCCACGACACCAAATCCGGCTACAACCCAGCCAATTAAAAAGGGCAAAAATCCCCACTCTAGATCCTGTGGACTTAAACTCACCAATTCTGGGTCAATTGCGGCAAGCTGTGTCCAGAATCCAGCCAATCCGCCACAATTTGCAATCGCCACCACCACCAACAGTACCAGGGAACCAATCATAATTGTGGCTTGCACCGCATCTGTCCAAATTGAAGCCCGAATTCCCCCCGAAAAACAGTAAATCACCACGACAATAGCACCAACAATCACACCGAGGGAATAATTCCAATTAAACACCGCATGAAGCGCCTTACCTCCAGCAACCAGTTGCGCCGCCGCATAAGAACCCAGAAACGCGATGGTAATTAAAGCCGAAATTGTGGTAATCCAGCGAATTCCTTTCGTTTCTTGACCCAGGAAAGAAGACACTGTATCGGCAGAAATTTCTTCAGAAACCAGTCTTAATCGTTTAAACACAAACCACCAAGCAATATAATCTCCAATTGCCCAGCCAATGGTTAGCCAAATCGCCGATAGTCCAATCGTATAAGCAAAGCCAACCTGACCAATAAATAGTAACCCACTTTGACCCGTCGCCATAGCGGAAAGGGCGACTAGCCAGGGATTCACATTTCGGCTGGCAAGGAGGTAATCGGTTGTCGTATTTTTCTGTTGAGTTGCCGAGTAAATACCGACTCCGGTAAATAACAAAAGAAATAAAATAAATGTTGTTGCAATCATTTTGATTAGTGATTGGTGGTTGGTTTTGTCAGGGTGGGTTTGACGATTCTCACCCCGCTGTAACTAAACCCGTCCCCCTGTAGAGACGTTCCATGCAACGTCTCTACAGGATTAATCTCCCCCCAATTCCACCAACTTACCAATATTAAAATCAATCCTGATCCAGCCCTGCATCCGGCGCAGATTATCCAGCAATAATAAAGGAATTTGCCAGTAGTGTACCATCAAAAAGGGGAGGGGGTCATCCACCTGAAAAATGGCATCTTTGCCGCCAAAAACTGTCTTAAACCAGCGCTTTATATCCCCAAACGAGCGAATCTCATTCAACCGCCAAACTTCGTGATATAACCAATAGGTTGGTTTACTTTCCGGCAATGGCTGCAAAGGTTCAGGTAACGGCGTGTCACTCAAATACGCTTCCGCTACTCCTGGATGGTTATAAAACATGGTAATAGCAGAATGAGTGCGAGGATTACACTCGATCGCGTAAACCGTCTCATCCTCTGCCTTGATAAAATCAAAGGAGGCTTGTCCCGCTAGATTCAATCCCTGGACAAACTGACTCACCCACTGCAAAATATCCGGCTGATCCACGTTTTCATAGTTCACTTGAAACGCCGAAGATTCACAGCAGCAGTGCAGTCGTAATTGCCCATTCCGCACTGTACTATGAGTACAGTATTCCGTTCCCTGAATAAACTCCTGCATAATCCAAGGTTTCTCTTCACTGATGGGTAAACTATTGACAAATGCGGCAGTTTCTGCTGGAGTTTCACAGGGAAGTTTCGTTAAGTTTAAACGCCGCACAGAGTCGTAGGGAATGCTTTTCAGGATATACTTTCGGGTTTCCTGAGAAAAGTCAAAATCAATCACCTGTTGCGGGTGAGTAATTTTAAAGGATTTCGGTACAGATAACCCAAATTCTCGTGCTTTTTGGGCAAAAGCAAACTTATCATCCAGAAGTTGGGTAACATCTGGATCAAAGTGAAAGACTTCACAACAACCCGATAACACAGGCTTGGCTAGAGAGTCATAATAACTGGCGACGGGACTACAGACGGGAACATAAACATCCACATTTTCTTGTTTCGCGATCGCGAGTAAGGCTTGAATGTAGCCATCGGGATCTTTGTTGGGCGCAGGAACCGTATAAAAGCGATCAACCGCCCGGGAAAATCGATGTCCCACTAACCAATACTTATGAGTTTCCACTAAAATAACCCGATGTCCATCGGCGGAGAAAGACCGCGCCAGTTGCAGCGCTTTGGTCATTTTCCCCCCGGTGAGCATAATAGTTTTCGGATTGGGGTTAGCAATCTTAGGTTTCTGGAAGGGGCGGGTGAGACTATCCCACAACAGCGCCACGACGACAACGGTTAAATTGAATGGAAACGCGATCGCGAGTAAAGTTAATGTCCCCAGGTTTTGCAGTACAGCGAGAATACGTGATGTTGTCATTTGTCATTTGTCAAGAGTAGGGGTTTGGTCTCCAAACCCCTATTTAATCGGTAAATTGAGGGTTGAGTCGGGGCGGGCGCGAGTTACATTTTGGTGAAGTAAGAAAAAATAGTTGTGAAACCCGCCCCTACACATAATTCAAGACGCGCCACATAATTCAAGATGCGCCATGATACCTCTCTACACCCGCCGGATTAAGGTCAAACCGTCGCGCAACGGTAATACAACCTGTTCAACCCTAGGATCATCCGTAACCACCTGATTAAACTGGGCGATCGCGTCTCCATTTGCTGTCCGTTCTGCGGGTGCTAAATAAACCTGTCCTTGAAGTAAGGTATTATCCACACAAATTAACCCATTTGGCGCTAATAACTGGGTATCCAGGAGCATCTGATAATACTCCACATACTCCTTCTTATCCGCATCAATAAATACCAAGTCAAACGACTCTCCCGCTGCCACTAATTGACGCAGCGTCTCCAAGGCTGGGGCAACTTTTACGGTAATTTTGCCACCATGAGGTGAAGCTTGGAAACAGGTTTGGGCAAAACTAGCCACATATTCATCCACCTCACAAGCAATCAGTGATCCATCATCGGGTAACGCCTCAGCCATGGCTAAGGCGGAATAGCCAGTAAACATACCCACTTCGAGGACACGTTTCGCCCCAGTCATCTTGACAAACATCTTTAGGGTTTGTCCCTCAATATGTCCGGATAACATCTCCTGTTCTAACTGGCGCACTGTCTCGCCATCGGAGAATAGTTTACTCCAGTCTTCGGTGCATGTTTTCTCAACCAAGGCGGTTAAGGCTGGAGAATCTGGAGTGGTATTTTGATTCAGGTAGGGTTCGAGTCTAGCCGCGAGTTGATAGGCTTTTTGCAGAGAACGCGCCAGTTGCGGATGTTGTGCTGCGTCTACTAATTCCAGGGTTTGTTCAAGGTGTTCCACCAGAATCCCTAGGGGAGTAACCGCTCGCTTTGTCGCGTCTTTTGTTATAGTTTGCATGATTTGTTTCCTAAATAATGTGGCAATCTGTAGAGACGTTCCATGCAACGTCTCTACATAGGTTGAGGGGATAGAATTATTCCAAACCCAAATCATTGAGATACATTTCTACGCCAGCACCAGCATCAGGTAAGGTTGCACAGACGGCTTTATGCTCCCATACCGCCGCTTCCAGTAAATCCGGGGGTACCTCTTGTGCATAATCACAAGCACCGATACCACAGGGTAGAGGTGCCCACAGACCCCCATCTCCCCGCTTACAGCGCATATTTTTCTGACCCGCAATCATCAGATCAATGTCTTCGAGGATAGGATGATAGACACTCAACCCCAGAGAGCGAATCAGTGCGATAATGCGATCGCGTTCTGTGGATTGCAGCCAGCCTAATTTCGTCGCTAAACTAGCGCCGAACGCCATTCCTACCGCTACCGCATGACCATGCATCAACTTAGCAGCGGGTTCATAACGGGGACTCCAGGTGTGACCATAAGCATGAGGACGATCCTGATACGTCTCGAACATATTGGTTCCCTCATGTTTCATATAAGAGAACAATGCCCGATAAATCACCTCATCAGCAATTTTGGCTAACTCCTCATCGTTTCCTAAGGTAGCGAAGTGAGTTTCAACTAAGCGCGAACCATAGTCTTCGAGCAGTTCAAACAGAACCGGATCATCCGTCACCGCCATTTTAATAATTTCCGCCATGCCATTCCGGATATGACCCGTGGCGAGGGTGCGGAAAAAGGTGCGGTCTACCAAGGTTAGCACGGGCGGATGATAAGCCCCAATACTATTCTTAAATTGTTTGCCATTGGTACAGGTACGGGGACTAGGACCTGCATCAATTGCCGCGACTACAGTCGTACCCACCATAATATAAGGCGTGCGGCGATGTTGTAAGGCACAGGCTAATCCCGCCACATCACTGAGAACCCCCCCACCAATCACTAATACGGGTTCATTGCGGGAAACATCACAGCCGTCTTTTCCGAGAAATTCCAGCAGGCGATGCACCGTTTCTGGGGTTTTATCGGCTTCCCAGGCGCGACAGACATTCATCTGGAGGGGAATTTCGTGGGTGTCAAAATACTTACGCACCGATTCCCCGTACAAACTATCTACCGTTTGGTCGATAATGGCAACACAGCGACCTCGACTATTATAGATTTCAGCCAAGGTTGGGTTAGATGGGTCGAAGACGCCCTCAATTAACCTGACTTGCGCTTTTAGGGTAAAAGTTGCAGTGACTTCAAAGGAGCGATTATCATTCCCCGGAACGATTTCTCCAGACCCAGTGTACCATTCCGAGGTGCGATACTTGGCTCCATGTTGTACCCCAATATTTTGGGTTTCTCTAGTTGAGAATGAGTCGATTAAATCGTCCTGAAGGGTTTCCGTCAGTTCGGTTTGAGGAAGGGTTGTTTGCAGAGTCATGGTCCTTTGGTTTTTCCTGTACTTAGTGATTCAGTCACGTTTAATGTGACAGGGTGTTGTCCATTTCTGAAATTATTGGCAGCGAAAATTAACCCGATTCCGGGGGAAACACTGTGGCAAAATTTGGCAAGTAATACTAGAGAAGCCTAATCGCAGTGACTTAAAATAGGTTCCTCGTCAGCCTTTGAATGCTAGGTGCGATCGCATGGCTGACTACAACCACTTAATGAGAGCGGCATTCTAGTTATCTCTTCTCTCAACTTGACCCAAAAACCAGGATTCCTGGCTGATTGGATTCCGTTCAACCAAGGTAGTCATCAGGGTTTATCCTGATTTATGTTTTTCCAATGGGATTGACGTTGGAAAAAAGGACAGAAAACTAACTCCTAAATAGCTAACCCGAAAGCGTTGACGCCAAGTGATGAGAATAAATAATCAATCACTTGACTGGCTTGGCAGATAATCCTGACAAGCTTATCTAGTCTTCAATCAGCAGGTTTTCGGTTAAATAATGTTCTTCATAGACCGTTGGCAAAACGGTGAACAAACTGATTTTTGCAAAGGGTCTTACGTAGACAAACTTGGCTTGAAGCCTATCTTACACCTCACTGGCGCTGTTGTTGCCAACCAATAGTCTGTTTGGTCAGCAGGCTTCAATTTTAAGTTACACCCGTGATTAATTTGCTGATCGGGGTTCAGCGGTTTGGTGGTAATATCCATCCTTATTACTGCTCGAAATTTTTCATCAATCATGAGTGTGTTAATGATGAATTCACTGATAATCAATCTGCCCATTTAGACCAAAAAGTTTGGCTAAAGGAAATTATCTCTGACCAGAAACAATTGTCGGCAGGTAAGGGAGGTTGCCCTCATTACAAAATTTAATGCACGTTTGTTAGTGTAACGCTTTACGTTTCTTGTTCTTTGTAGTATTTGATAAATTTATAATTTCTTAAATATAAATATGAAAAACTTATTAAATGTAGATTAAAAAGAATAAATGAAGTCCTATTTGTCAATAAGTAAAAATACTGATGATGCCGAAAATGGGAAATTAACTAACAGGAAAACGGCTAAAAATGATTGACTATCTCTTTTTAAGCTATGAGCTTTACCATTGGCGGTGAATTTTGCCGCCGGAGTGTTGACTTTGGCGTCAATGGCGAAGCGGTATCGCATTCGTTGGAATGAAGCATCCGCCAGGAGAGGGATAATGTGCAGCTTTGCGCGATTTTTTAGCCACTGTACAGGGGTACAATCGCTCTCCACCTCGATGTAGCGGGGGTTTTCACAGATAGGATTGTCTGTTGAAAAAATAGCGCGATCGCACAGTAGTCAGAAATATCATAACCGCCGTCTTTCATCGGTGACGGCAATGATTAATGACTCATGCTTGAGGTGATACTATGTTATGATAACTCTTTACACAACCTTTAAACTCAATATAAAATTTTTACAGTAGCTTTATGGTTTATTGAACATTTTATTCTAAAATAGAATACAATCAATAAACAAGAGGCAAATAAATCGATATACTTCTTTCGTTTAGTCTACTTGTGTCCTTAAGCAAATTTGTTTAAAAATTGCTATGAATAAGGCGATGTTTTTAGTGCAAACTGGGTATAATGCTCTATTTTGAAGGAGTATTAAATCGTTTAATTCTTTGTCAATTTATTACTAATCAGGGAGGCATTTATGATCCAAAAACATCTACTAGGTCAAGGTTTATTTACATTCGTTACACCTTTAGTAACAGGTTTAGCCCTTACTACTTCGCCAGCTATCGCCGCTACTTTCGCCTCGTCTGAGGCAAAAGTCAATCTTGACAATTTTAGCCACGCCCCTACCGACATTTCTACACTTACTGATACTCAAGTAACTGCGATCGCAACCAATGGAAGTGTGACAGCAGACGCCAAAGCCGAAGCCGTTTTTACAGCCGCTCCGTTTGGCACGACACAAGCCAATAATTACTCGTGGAGTCAAACTCAAGGTGATGGCAGACGCTACGTTGGCTTAGCAAAAAGTTTTGCCGCCATTATTGGTTATGATTTTATCATCAAGGCAGGGGATACATTTGAATTCGATTTTATGGGGTTTTTAAACCTGGAAACCTCAATTGATAATCTGCCAGGAGAATATGCCACGGCTGAGGGAATGATTTCTTTGGCATTGTACGACAGTACTAATCCAGCGAATTGGGTGCTGTTAGATTCATTCCTGCTATCTGGGATTTTGGATACTCTAGGAGAGTCTGATGATTTAGATTATCAGTTTTCTGAGAATTTTACATTGAATTCCAGTGACACGTCTTTAGACACTGATTTTGTGGGACAAGAGGAACTGGCTGAAGCCGTGATCAATGGCTCGTATTCAAAGACGTTTGATAGCTTAACGAAGTTAATTTTAATTGAAGCCAAAACCAATCAAGCCCAAGTTCAAGCTGTACCTGAATCCTCTAGTCTACTGGGGTTACTTGTATTGGGGTTGCTGTTCCTGGGATATGGATTTAAACAGAAAGGGCGGGTTTAGTAACATCTGGGTGAGGTAAGAAATGATAATAGTAGGGGCTTGGTTAGGGGCTTGGTAACCAAGCCCCTACTATCTGTTTTCTTTAGGTTTGGTTATGTAGCCGATAATTAATTTCACTCGTTAGCCACTCTTGAAACAGGCGATCGCGGATTTCTTGATAGCGCTGAGGGGTTAATTCGGCAGGAATAAAGGCTTCTACCATGAGGATATGATAACCCAGAGTCGTTTGGATTGGACTAATCACTTCTTTTGGGGGCGTATTGAAAACGGCGGCGGCTATCTCTGGTTTTAATTGCCAACGGTAAAGGGTTCCTTCACAACCACACTGCTGTCGGCGTTTCTCATCACTATCATAGAGATGAGCGACTTGATAAAAGCTAATTTCTCCTTCTTCAATTTCATAGAAGAGTTCTTGGGCGACTGACTCAGTGGGAACAATGATTTGATAGAGTAAAACTTGGTCAAACTGAATCCTATTCTGAGCAAAAAACTTCTCCACTTCTTTGGCAAAGAGAGATTCAGCCAATTTTTCCGTCAGCAGGCGATCGCAAATTCCCGCTTCCCAATCATCCGGGGAAATCATCTGCTCAGCTAGCCAAGCCAAAGTATCTGACGCCTTCTCCAGACGCATTTCATGACGCTGGCGATCGGCTTCTGCTTGAACTTCTTGTGCCGTGACGACTATACCCCGTTCTTGAGCCGTCTGATTAATCACGTTTTGAGATAAAATTTTATAGACTATCTCCTTGATTTGTAGGTTTCGTTTCAAGAGGCTAATAATTTCATCTAAATTGACAGGAACTGTCGAACTCTCGTGCATCTGTATCTCAGGCTGGACGTTCAGAATCTTCGTTCGTAGTTAGCACTTTAGTGCCATAATCATTCGCATCACCAACTACAAACTCTTAGGTTTAGTCGATACTAGAATTAACCGGAACCCACCGCAAACCTAAACCGGGGAAAACTCGACTGGGTACGCCGACAACTCGATAGGTAACCGATTCGGTATTATCAGCACTCTCTTGAGAATGACTACTACTGTGACTTTGGCTAGTGCTGCTACTTTCCCCAGGTGATGGTTTAGAAAAAGCCCCAATAAACGTGGAAACGGATGGCAATGTTGTCGTAGGTTTCAACACCGGTGAGATGATTTGCCTCACAGAGGGTGTCGTCGGTACAGTGGGAGCCGTAACTCGAGTTGTCACCCTTGGGGAGGTTATCACTGGGGTAGCGGAAGGAGTGACAACTGCATTGGTTACAGGTGGTGTGGCTGGCGCTGTGGCTGTTGCAGTGGTTGTATTGGGAGTTGTGGTAGAGGCGGTTGCGGTGGCGCTACTGCTGCTGGATGTAGCTGTGGGGGAACTTGCGGTGGCGCTGCTTGTACTGGGTGTTCCCGTAGAGGAGTGAGCCGAAGCACTACTGCTACTATGGCTACCGGAACCATGGGAAGATGACGATGAGCTGGAGTGGCTAGAACTACTACTAGAACTACCACCAGTAGTCGCAGGGGATTGCATCATGGGATTACCAGGAATGAAAACGTTTTGGGGTAAATTACCTGGGATTTGAAACATGTTTTGAGGTATAGGTTTAGCTTGGCATGGGGAAGTCATCAAGAGTGCCATAGTTGCTAAAAGTATACTTCCAGCTAAGCTAAGCGATAAGGTATAGTGATAAATTCGGATCATCACAACTCCTTGGCAACTGGAGATGCCATTCGAGGAAACAAAAATGCTGAAGCAGCTACTGATTAGAGGGGAAAAATTACCATGTCCTCGAATCAATAGCTGATTCACTGAATAGATAGCAGTTTTTGAGGTGTACTATAGTGTTGTCTGCCTAGCTGTCTCATCGACAACGATAAACTGCTAGAGGTATCTGGCAACTTTATTAGGACTTACGCACATCCCCTATTTGTAGGGTGTGAAAGCGCCTGCGTAACGCACCATTACGGCTATAGATAGTGTAGCTGCCTAAGTCCTGTTTATAAAGCACCCGTTTGGACATAAGCATAAGCATCCGTATAACCTCCTAGGGAGAAGGAACGAGCGACAGCGAAACCGTAAGCGTTGGCGGCTGTGTATCCTCCACTATAGGAAAAGTTAAGTCCTCTGACAGAAACACTAACGCCGGCACCAACCTGAGTTGCTACATCAACACCAACATCAAGAGACGATGAAACTTTAGGAACATAAAGTCCACCTTTTACTTCGCGGTTTTCTGTTGATAAACAGTCACAGAAGCTGAGATCGTTAATCGTTAAGTGGGTCATTTTCTTACTCCTTGTGCTATGACGTGAAGAGAGTAAACTCCCAGAAAAATTATGGATACAGCTTGACTTGGGAGTTTATATAATCTTCAACGTATCAAGCAAAACTCAATTATTTGGTTGATCAAGACGAAAAAGAGACTGACAATGTAAATACTCCAAGTTCGGTGAATGTTACACTGTCTTCTCCAGTGGCAAAGGCAAAAGCATCGCCCCAAGCCTGGGTAAACCAAACACCGCCATTGACAACTGGGGTTTCTTTAGCGACAAGTTCTAAGTGTTCTAAATCCGAGATAATCATGATAATTTACCGACAAATAAATCAGTGAACAAATGCTTAGCAATAGTCTTCTAAACTTTTGATTGAATAAGGGCTAAGTGCCAGACATTGTTAGCTATATAAAAGCCAAAGTCACGATACTCAGTTCATGTCTAGATCACTTATCTCTAACCCATAGATTAGTAAACTTAGCCCTTATTCATTGATGGCGACTACCCTCTAATAAAAGATGAGTCTCAACCTTCTTGGTGACGCCGACGCTGTTTACTAATAGTAGTAATAGCTTGATGTTGATGCTGATGAGCTGGAAAAGGAAGAAGCGGCGGCAGTACCTTCATCGGTATAGGTGTTGGTTTCGGTCAATGTCGAAGCGGAAGCACCGTTCCCGTAGTAGTAGTAGTAGTAGGGGTAGGAATAACCACGGGCTAAAGAATCAGCAAAAGCTCTAGCACTGGCAAAATTTCCACCTTCAACTTCTCTCGATTCAGAAACGACTTGCAGATGTTCTAAGTCAGAAATAATCATCACATTACTCCTTTTGTTTTCACAAGAAATAGGGGATAAATACACGAGTGAATTTTGACAACCTTACCAATAGTAGTAATAGGTTGATGCTGATGAGCTGGAAACAGAAGAAGCGGCGGCGGTGCTTTCATCCGTGTAGGTGTTGGTTTCGGTCAATGTCGAGGCGGAAGCCCCGTCTCCGTAGTAGTAGTAGTAGTAGTAGGGGTAGGAATAACCACGGGCTAAAGAATCAGCAAAAGCTCTAGCACTGGCAAAATTTCCACCTTCAACTTCTCTCGATTCAGCAACGATTTGTAAATGTTCTAAGTCAGAAATAATCATCATGAGATTGCTCCTTGAGCTTTGATAATTAATGTTACAGAAATCCAAAACAAAATTTTGACTGTTTAAGGGCTAAGTACCCGATTGAGTAAGCCATTTTTATGTGAGATTGCTTACTCTTTTCTCATTTAAGACTAACTATTTTATAACTGAAAGCGTCGTGTACTTAGCCCTGAGCAACGTCTCGTGACTAACCTTTCACAAAGGTATTCTTCTTATTGAGCAGAAGATAATTGCCTTTTTTTGGGATAGTCAAACATCAAATGTTTCTGGCGTTAGTAGGAATAGGAGCTGGCGTTACCGGAAACATAAGAAGAGGAGGAGTTGTAGTAGCCGTAGTAATAGGGGTAGCCGTAGTAATAGGGGTAGCCGCTATTGGTACTCGTGTTTACGTACTGGGAGGCGTAGGTGCTGGAGTAAGACCGACCATATGCATTAGCTGATACCGAACCATTAGCAGAAGCATTCGCCGATCCACCTTCAATCCTATTATCTTCGCGAAGGTTTTCCAGATGGTCTAAGTTAGAAATAATCATCACGTTACTCCTTGAGTGTTGCTAATTAATCGTGCAGAACTTAAAACATCAAATGTTTCTGGCGTTAGTAGGAATAGGAGCTGGCGTTACCGGAAACATAAGAAGAGGAGGAGTTGTAGTAGCCGTAGTAATAGGGGTAGCCGTAGTAGCCGTAGTCGCTATTGGTGCTCGTGCTAACGCGCTGGGAGGCGTAGGTGCTGGAGTAAGATCGACCATATGCATTAGCTGATACCGAACCATTAGCAGAAGCATTAGCAGAACCGCCTTCAATACTGTTATCTTCGCTAACGATTTCCAGATGTTCTAAGTTAGAAATAATCATCGTATTTCTTCCTTCAAGTTGCAATTTTTTTGTGGGTCTACAACCAAATTTTTATCTCTTTTCTTTGGTTGTAAGACTAATTTAATACTTATACTTATTGACCGTCTTGCCAAAATGGCACGGTTATATAAAGCTTTGATGAAGAAGGAATCGTGTTTTGTGAAGGAATGATGAAGTTTGTCGTAGAGACGTTGCATGCAACGTCTCTACAGGGTTTTGGCGATTGCTCTAATCCCCGCAATCTGCTGTAGACGATACCCGCGCCGACTACAAACAGAAAAGGGCGCACGTCGGTGCGCCCCTACGGTGCTAATCCATTAAATTTAGGCGAATACAGCAGAATATCACCGGAAAACCTGGGAAATCTTCGACACAAAATCCGCAAAGCGAGGTGAGAGCGATGAAAATCCCTGGTTCGCTTCACCCCCTCTTACCCGCACAGGCTGCTCACGCACTCGCTCTAAATAGGCAAGATCCTTGATTTTGGTTAAATTCTGCCTTGAGCTGGAATCATAAGCAGGAGAATGAGTGAATTGGCGATCGCGCTCTATAACGGTACTGGCTTCGGGTTCTTCGTCTTGCAGGGATTCACGGTGTTCTTTGATCAGGCGGTAATACGTCCGATACGCAATGTATTCTGAGGGTTCGTAGCCTAAATCGCGCAAGAGCAAAAAACACGCCCATGAATACTTCCCGTCTAGTATGGCTTCGGTAATTTCACTCACTTTCTCAGCGTCAAGGGTTGTGGCGACTCCAGTATTGCCATCAGAGACGTTGTAAACCATAATTAGTCCTCTTACTATCTATCTATGTATCGTTGGGTAGTCTGAAGGGTTTAAGGAAGCTTTACCGAAAAATTGGGTCTAAAGCCTCGTTCTTCTAGGACGACTTTGTGTTAAAATTCGCCTAGAGGACAGGGTATTAAACCTCTATAAACACCCAGAGCCGAGAGGCATCGCACCTTGAAAACTAGGCTGGGAGGGTTCTGTACAGGAATGCTTGTACAGGTAAAAAGTCTAAGCACCAAGTACCAGAAAACACATTTTTTCTTGTTTTCAATAGTACGGTAGGGCATATCGGAACTAGCTTCTGCAATGGAGCAAAACGCTTCTGGAGAGATGCTCCTCTGGTATGGAATAGGCAACTGTTTCATAATAAGAGCGCTCTATGAAAGAAGCGCTACTCACGCCTTTAGGCTGAGGAGTGTCAAAATTGCATGCCACCTTTTTGCAGTTGTTTAATCGGATCAAATAGGATGTCCACAATCCGGCGGCGACGCAAGACGATATCTGCACTCGCCGTTTGACCCGCTTTCAAGGGAATCGTGGTCTGATTGTCACGAACTGACTTCTGCTCTAGGGCGATTTCCACCTGATAAACCGCACCCAGGCGTTCATCGGGTTTACTATCAGGGGAAATTGAAGTGACTTTGCCGGAAATAACTCCGTAATCCTGATAGGGAAAGGCATCCAATTTAACTTGTACAGGCATTCCCGTCTTGACAAAGCCCGCCTCTCGATTGGGTAAAATCGCCGACAGCACGAGGGGTGTATCCTGGGGAGCGACTTCTGCAATGGTTTGTCCCGGTTGCACGACTTCGCCCGGATTGGGCAGATTTAGGGATGAGATGCTGCCATCAACAGGAGACTTCAGAGATAATTGTTGTAACTGCGCCTTAGCTGTAGTCAGGCGATTTTGCGTCTCGTTAATTTTGGCTTGGAACTGAGTTACTTGGACTTGCAGTTGCTGAATTTTTTGCTGCGACTCGAGTAACACCCGGTTTCCCTCGGCTTGCTTTTGCGCCAGTTCCGCTTTAAGTCGCTCTAATTCAGCTTGCGCTTGCCGTTGTTCGGCTTGGAGTCGGTGGGATTCTGATCGGCTTTGCTGAAGTTCTCCTTTACTTTGGGTAATTTGGTGTTGGCGATCGCGTAACGCCTGTTCCCGTTGGAAGACGATTTCTTGGGAAATAGCGCCGTCTTCGAGCAACGGTTGTAATCGTGCTAATCGCGTTTCATGGGCTGCGACATCGGTTTCGAGTTCCTGGAGTAGCTGTTTTTGGGTGTTGATTGTCCCTTGATTTTCTACCAACAACACCTGCTGGGCTTCAGCTTGCGCCTTCGCTTGGGCGATCGCGGCTTCTTGGGCTTTAATCTGTGCCGCTAAAACAGCCTCATGATTTTCCGCTTCCTGGCGGATCTGCTCAATTAAGCCCTTTGTCTGCAACCATTCGGTTTTATGGGCGGCTAACTCCTGCTGCAAGCGTTGGACTTCATTGGCGGCAATTTCCCGATCTAACTCCACCAAAACCTGACCTGCTTGCACCACCTCGCCTTCTTTAACCGCGATGTTGTCCACTTTCCCGGAAACAACGGGATGAATTTTATACACATCACCTTGAGGAACTAACCGCCCTTGAGCATGACCCACTTCATCAATGGTGCCAAAGTTTGCCCACGCGGTAAACGCTAGACAAAAAACAACCCCACCTAAAACGAGTTTGCGGGGTAATGTGGCAGGCGGCTGATCCAGTAAGGTTTGTAGTGAAGTAGACCAATTGCTGTTATTAGAACTCTCGGTGGCTGAAGTCGCCACCGTTGAGGAATTTTGTACATTTTCTGGTTGGTGTGAGGATGCAGCAAGGGGTACACTATCTGGTGTTCTCACCGCTACACCACCATATAGTTTCTTCAGTTGAGTCGCATCAGGCGTCAACAACCTATCCTTTAAGGGCACAGCAGCGATCAAATGACTTGGCTGCGTTGAACACCCTGAATTAAAAACCCTGAGATCATGGATGTTGATTCTCATTACTCTACCTTGAGAACATCGTATCGTCTATTCACATAAAAACCCCTGTCAATCGTTGGATTTTAGACAAAAACAGGGTAAGTGACCTTTGTGAAAAATTAAGGGAACCTCACTGATTACTCTGGATTGGGTCATTAATTTTACGCAAAAGAGCGATTTTTGTTACAAAAAGTTACAAACTTTGAACAATAAGAAACTGAACTCACGCCTTTACCCTAAATAGTGAAAACAAAGGTTGAGGAACGAGACCCAACGCCATTTTTAGCCTGTTGGGAACGTTTACGCTCCACTCAACCTACAAGAACTAAAGTAGAAACACTGCATTCTTATTTAATCGCCATCTTCCTAGGGGTTTTAGGCTTACATCACCTTTTGCCTTAATGGAATCCAAAATCGACTGACAACAAGTGTCAATCGCTGATTAAAAATTTGCATCAATCGTAAGTAGGATTTAGCACACCACAGTCTCTCCTTCTAAAAATTGTTGGCAATATCGCCAAAGATGAAAAACAGATTAAAGATCGAGCTGCTGCTGTGCCAAGTGATAATAAAGACCTTGAATAGCAATCAGTTGATCGTGGGTACCCTGCTCAACTAAAATGCCTCGGTCTAACACTAGGATGCAGTCAGCATGTCGAACGGTGGAAAGACGGTGGGCAATGATTAACGTCGTGCGGTTGCGACTAATCCGAGCTAGATTTTGCTGAAACCGCCGCTCAGACTCGGTATCGAGGGAGCTGGTTGCTTCATCAAGAATGATAATACGAGGATCGCTCAAAAGAGCGCGTGCGATCGCAATTCTTTGCTTTTGTCCTCCCGATAGGGTTGAACCCCTCTCCCCGACTGGGGTGTTGTATCCCAAGGGTAAGGATTGAATAAACCCGTGAGCTTCTGCCAGTTTGGCAACTTCGATGACTTGCTCCAGGGTATACTCTGAGTGATAGAGGGTAATGTTTTCTAAGATCGTCCCAGAAAATAGAAAACACTCTTGAGGAACAACACCGAGCTGCGATCGCAAAGATGGGGGTGAAACATGGCGAATATCGTGTCCATCGACACAAATTTTGCCTCGGTCTGGGTGATAGAGTCCTTGTAGGAGTTTGACTAAGGTACTCTTCCCCGAACCACTCCGCCCGACAATCGCCACGGTTTGTCCGGGAGCCACCTGAAACGAAATATTTTCCAGGGTGTAGTTTTCTTCCTCCTCACCATAGCGGAAGAAAACGCTGTCAAAGAAAACCTCTCCTTTTAACTGGGGTAAACCCATTAGCGGTTTTTGGGGATGTTCCTCGGGTTGGGCGAAAAAGACATCATTGAGTCGTTCCACAGATACGAGAACTTCTTGAAACTCATCCCACAGACTCACCAACGCTAAAATCGGACTAATCACATTGCCGATGAGCATGTTAAACGCGACAAACTGACCAATGGTAAGCTGTTCCTGCATCACCAGGGTTGCACCATACCAGAGTAAGGCGGTGCTACCTAAGCTATTAATTAAGCTACTGGTGGATTGGAGGAAATTGCCCAGAATCTGGGCTTTGAATCGTACATTTAACATCTTCGTCAGTCGATCTTCCCAGCGCCAGCGGAGTTCTCGTTCTGCTGTGGTGGCTTTAACGGTGTCGATTCCCGATATCATTTCCACAATCTGGGAATTTTGTCCCGCATCCTCTTGAAAGATTTCGCGCGATCGCTGACGTAATAATGGACTAGCGACAACGGTTAAAATCGCGATCGGCGGGATTAGTGCCAGTACCAGTAGGGTAAGCTTCCAATTGTAGTAGACCATCAACCCTAAATAGACAAATACCATTAGGGCATCCAGCCAGGTAATCACCGCTCGTCGGGTGAGAAATGCCTGAATTTTCTGGGCTTCCTGAACTCGGGTGATAATATCCCCAACTTGGCGCGATTCAAAGAATTTTAGGGGTAAACTCAGGGCATGGTTAATAAAGCCACTGATAAAGGTTAGATCTAAGCGATTGGCAAAATAGTCTAAGAAATATTGTCGGGTGGCACTTAAGCCAATCCGCCACAGGTTAAACAAGACAAGTCCCAGGGCGAAGACATTCAGCGTCGTAAAACTGCGGTTGACAACCACCCGATCTAGAATGATTTGGGTAAATAGGGGCGTAATTAGACCAAAAATTTGCAGGAGTAATGACGCCAGCAGAATTTGCCCAATTAAGATACGATGGGGCCACAGGACTTTTAAGAAGCGCCCTAGGGAGTTCTTTTCGTTGGGCGTGGCGGCGAGTTGAGGTGTCGGATCTAACAGCAGGGCGTATCCTGTCCAGTTATTGACAAATTCGGCACGGGGGATCAATCGCTTACCCACCGCTGGATCAGCAATTAGGATGCGATCGCCTTTACATCGATAGACCACAATATAATGATTGCCCTGCCAGTGGGCAATCCATGGGTTACTTTGATCCCTTAACCGGTTCAAAGATGCTCGTACTGGAGCCGCTCGAAATCCTAAACGTTCTGACGCTTGGGACAATCCCTTGAGCGAAGCCCCCGCACGCCCCACCCCGGCTAGCTCTCGCAGAGAATTAAGGCTAAACTGTTTACCCCAGTACCGCCCAATCATGGACAAACACGCCGCACCACAATCGGCAGAACTCTGTTGTAATATCAGGGGATAGCGTTGCCAAAACCCCTTTCCCCAGAGGCGCCAAGGTGTAGGTTGGGGAAAGGCGACAGGTTCGGGTTCCGTTTGAGGTGTCGGTTCTGCCTGAGTTTGATGCATCAGTGCCGACATCCGAACGGCTATGGGAATTAAGGGTTTATCGGAAAAGGTGGGATGATTTGCGGGTTCAGGTAAAGAGTCTGGGGCTGTTCCCGGTAATATTGGGGCGATGGCTTGAGCGGCCAGAACATGTTCCCTCGGCAGTTTATATACCCATAAATCGGTTTGGGCAATCCAATGGGCGGGAATGGGTTGCGGATATCCCCAGCTTTCGCCAATTGTTGGAGGTGGGGGTGATGCTTCCCCAGTTGTGGCGATTTCACCCTGACGTAGCCAGCAGCGATTCGCCTGTAATTGGGTGAGAGTTTCGCCAGGGGGAATCGTGGTGGTAACGAGATAGGATAATAGTTGCTTTATGGTATGGCTATTGAGCGATCGCAGTTCGGTTAGCGTCTTCAGAAAAATCAAGCCTTGTCGCTGTTGAGCCTGTTGCTGACACTGGGTTTTGAACTGGGGGATTTGCTCAAACCACGGCTGGAGTGTGGTTACCGGAATCCGAGCCAGGAATCCTGGACTCGCTGCGATCGCACAATAGGGTGAGGAGTCGTGACAAAATAAACTGTCTGCACCAAAGGTTTCCCCTTCTGCGAGAACAACGGCGGAAACCTCTCGCTGTTTTTGGGGATCAAAGCCCAAGAGTCTCACCCGTCCCTGACAAACAATGTAAAAATACTCATCATCCTCCTGTTCCTGTTGAGGGGGATGATAGGCGAATAGCCGTTCTCCAAACTTAAACTGGCACAGTTCAAATGAGTGACTCAACTCCAATGCCAATTCTTTGGTCATTGACCCTTGGCTCAAGTTTTGGAGAATACCCGCAACATCATTGACCGCATTGGGGGAATGAGACGGTGACTCTTGCACCCAATCTGGGGAAACCTTGTTCATGGTATAGCACTCTGAATGAGAGACTCACTGCTGGAATTTTGACACAACCCTCACCATTCGTGAACCTCTGTTAGGTTTTCCTTTGATTTGTGCTGGGTTAATACTAGAGCAAAATTACTGCTATACCAACCGAGTTCATCGCCATAAACCATCAAGTATGAACCCGGTGACTGTGCCAATATCCTTTATGGAACAAATAACTCTTCCCTCGGTCAGATGCGTCGATTGACCGCCTATTGTAGGCTGTAAGCCGTAAGCCTTTCGAGTATACCCTTATTTATTAACATTTCGCATAAAAATCTTGACATTAATTCGTCAAGTTAACTAAGGTAGCAGTCGGACAGGTTTATCGAAACGCTTTACATTGAGGTAGTTACACCAACTTCAGTCCCCTAGCGAGAGCCAGAGGAACAGTAGTAAGGGCTGAAGGATAAAGCGGTATGACACAAGGGGCACCTGCGACTGTTTTAGAAGCCAAAGCTAAAGGACATTAGATTCATGCTGCCATTGCCAGAGGAAGGTCGGAGACGAGTACAAATAGAGGGCGTATGGCCCCAAATTGACGGGGGTCGTTTTGCCATCAAGCGGACGGTTGGCGAACGAGTCCATGTCGAAGTGGATATGTTCTGTGACAGTCATGATGCTGTATCGGGCGTCATTTTGTACCGTCCCCAAAAGTCCCAAACCTGGTTTGAGGTTCCCCTGTCACCAACAATTAACGATCGCTGGCAAGGAGAATTAACGGTATCAGAGATAGGCGATTATGTCTATACCATTATGGGTTGGGCTGACCACTTTAAATCCTGGCAACGGGACATGGTCAAAAAATTGGCAGCCGAACAGGATCTGTCGGTTGACTTACTGATTGGGGCAAACTTGGTTGAAGACGCGGTTAAACGTGCCAGTGGGGATGATGCGGCACAGTTGAAAACCTGGGTAGCGACGCTGCGATCGCAAGATATCGCTAAACCGATTTTAGGTGATAAAGCCATTTCCCCGGAACTGGCGCAACTGATGGCAAAATACCCCGATCGCAAATTTGCCAGCACCTACCACAAACAACTCAAAATTATTGTAGACCGAGAACGCGCTCGGTTTAGCACCTGGTACGAAATGTTTCCCCGTTCCTGTGGGGAACCGGGCAAACATGGCACATTCAAAGACGCCCAAGCCCGCTTACCCTATATTGCCAGCATGGGGTTCGATGTCCTGTACTTACCCCCCATTCACCCCATTGGCAAGGCATTTCGCAAAGGCAAAAATAACACCACTGTTGCTGAATCTGATGATGTGGGCGTACCCTGGGGTATTGGTGCGGCTGAAGGCGGACACAAGGCGGTTCATCCCCAATTGGGCACCATGGCTGACTTTGAGGAATTTGTCGCCAAAGCCGCCGAACATGGACTGGAAATTGCCCTAGACATCGCCTTCCAATGTTCTCCAGATCACCCCTACGTCAAAGAACATCCCCAGTGGTTCCGTAGCCGCCCTGATGGAACCATTCAATACGCCGAGAATCCGCCGAAAAAATATCAAGATATTTACCCAATTGACTTTGAAACCACAGACTGGCAAAACCTGTGGCAAGAACTACGGAGTGTCATACTTTTTTGGATTGAAAAAGGCGTGCGGATTTTTCGAGTCGATAACCCCCATACCAAAGCCTTTGACTTTTGGGAATGGGTGATTGCGGATTTGAGACAAACTCATCCCGATTTAATTTTCCTCTCAGAATCCTTTACTCGTCCTAAGGTGATGTATCGCCTCGCCAAGCTAGGATTTACCCAATCCTACACCTATTTCACTTGGCGTAATAGTAAGTGGGAAATGACCCAATATCTCACCGAACTCACCCAAACTCCTGCCTCTGACATCTTTCGCCCTAACTTTTGGCCCAATACCCCCGATATTTTGCATGAATTTATTCAGCATGGGGGACGCCCTGCCTGTATTATTCGCTTGGTGCTAGCGGCAACCTTAGCGGCAAACTACGGGATTTATGGACCAGCGTTTGAAGTGTGCGAAAATCGGGCGCTCAAACCCGGTAGTGAAGAGTATTTAAACTCAGAGAAATATCAGATTCGGGAATGGGATTTAGATAGTCCCTACAGCATCAAACACTTGATTACCCGAATCAATCGCGCCCGTCGGGAACACCCCGCACTGCAAAGTAATAAGAGTTTGCGGTTTCATCACACCGATAATAACCAGATTATCTGTTACAGCAAACAGACCGACGATTTCAAGGATGTGATGCTAATCATGGTCAGTTTTGACCCTCAATGGATGCAAGCGGGCTTCATTGATTTGCCCTTAGAATCCTTAGGCATTGATCCCTATCGGGAATACTATCTCCATGACCTACTCAGTGATACCCACTATACCTGGTTTGGCGGACATAACTATGTAGAACTTAATCCCCAAGCTATTCCGGCACATGTTTTCTGGGTGAGGCAATAGGCAGTAGGAAACAGGGAACAGAGGGAGTAATGTGGAGACGTAAGGCGTGAAACGTCTGGAAACAGGGGGAGATGACGGGGTAAGGGAGGGCGGATTTAGTCATATCCCTGGTGAGGTAAAAAATGATAGTAGTGAAAAGAGCCTTGACACACCCAAAACCTGATGCCTTGAGTAAAGCGAAGGGTCTTCCCGAATGACAAATGACCAATGACGAGTAACAAATGACAAATCAACAACTAGGGAAAACTACCAACGAAAAAATGCTTAATTCGATTTTGAAAGATGACCCCTTATGGTTTAAAGATGCAATCATCTATGAAGTGCCGATTCGTGCCTTTGCCGATAGCAATGGCGATGGCATAGGTGATTTGCGCGGCTTAACATCGAAGCTAGATTATTTACGGGATTTAGGGGTCACCGCGATTTGGACATTACCCTTTTTCCCCTCTCCCCTGAAAGACGATGGCTACGATATTGCCGAATATAAAAAAATCAATCCTATCTACGGCACAATCGAAGATCTCAAAGAGCTGTTAGATGCAGCCCATCAACGGGGAATTCGGGTAATTATTGAGTTAATTGTCAACCATACCTCCGACCAACATCCCTGGTTTCAACGCGCTCGCAAAGCCCCGAAAGGCAGTAGTGAAAGAGATTTTTACGTTTGGAGTGATAGTCCGGAAAAATATAAAGATGCCAGGATTATTTTCCAGGACTTTGAACATTCTAACTGGGCGTGGGACCCAGTGGCTAAATCCTATTACTGGCATCGCTTCTACTCCCATCAACCTGACCTCAATTACGAAAATCCGGAAGTGGCTAAAGCCATTTTAGAGGTTGTGGATTTATGGCTAGCTATGGGGGTGGATGGACTGCGGATGGACGCAGTACCGTATCTGTATGAACAAGAAGGCACAAACTGTGAAAATTTACCCGCCACTCATGCATTCTTGAAACAGTTACGCACCCATGTTGATGCCAAGTTCCCCAATCGGATGCTTTTGGCTGAAGCGAATCAGTGGCCCGAAGATGCGGCGGAGTATTATGGGCAGGGGGATGAATGCCACATGAATTTCCATTTTCCCCTCATGCCGCGCCTGTTCATGTCATTAAAGATGGAGGATAATTTCCCCATCATTGATATTCTCAATCAGACGCCGCAAATTCCCAATAACTGTCAGTGGGCATTGTTTCTGCGGAATCATGACGAACTGACCCTGGAAATGGTCAGCGATGAAGACCGAGACTACATGTATAAAGTGTATGCAGAAGACCCGCAGGCACGGCTCAATTTAGGGATTCGTCGCCGCCTCGCGCCGCTGATGGGGAATAATCGCGACCAAATTCAATTGATGAATGGGTTGCTGCTGTCTCTTCCCGGTACGCCCGTCTTGTACTACGGCGATGAGATTGGTATGGGCGATAATATTTATCTGGGCGATCGCAACGGGGTACGCACACCGATGCAATGGAGTGCTGACCGCAATGCAGGCTTCTCGCGCACGAATCCGCAAAAACTCTATGCACCGCCGATTGTTGACCCAGAATACCATTACGAAGCGATTAATGTAGAAGCCCAGCAGGGGAATCCCAATTCCCTGTGGTGGTGGATGAAGCGGTTAATTGCCACCCGCCAGCGTTTCCAAGCTTTTGGGCGAGGGACTTTTGAGTTTCTCCATCCTGAGAACCGTAAGGTTTTGGCATTTACCCGAACCTATGCTGGGGAACATATTTTAGTGGTTGCCAACTTGTCACGATTTGTGCAAACTGTGGAATTGGATCTCTCCGGATTCCAAGGAATGGTGCCCGTGGAGATTTTTGGACGCACCCAATTCCCGGCGATTGGTTCTTCCTCCTATTTCCTCAGCCTCAGCCCTCATGGCTTCTACTGGTTTACTCTCCAGTTGCAAGACACTCTCGCCGAAGTCCCCAGTTCCCACATTCAACCCCCGACACTCAGGGTGAGTGGTAAATGGCAAACGGTGTTTTCTCAACCAATTTTAAAGACAACCTTGGAGTCGATTTTGCCCACTTACCTCTATGGTTGTCGCTGGTTTGGTGGTAAAGCGAGGACGGTGCAATCGGCAGAGATTGTGGAAGTGATTCCTGTCTCTTATAAAGAAACCGAGGCAGAGTTACTTTTCCTCAAATTAGATTACACCGAGGGCACCCCAGAAACCTACCTTCTGCCCTTAGCTTACGCGCCAGGAACTGAATTAGGTGGTGATGGGTCGAACATTCAGCCCCATCAGGTTATCGCCTATATTCAGGTTGAGGGAAATGAAGACGTTGGCTTATTATTTGACGCGGTAGCTGAACCTGACTTTTTAGCCTTCCCCTTAGATGCCATTCGTCATCAGCATCGGTATAAAGGAAAGGCAGGTACACTGGTAGCTACGGCGACAAACGCCCTGTCTGAACTGATGCAAGAGGCGACTCAGCTTGAGCCGCATCTGCTTCGAGGCGAACAAAGTAATACCTCAATGGTCTACGGTGATCGCTTTATTTTAAAGCTGTTCCGCAAGGTTGAGGAAGGGATTAACCCAGACTTAGAAATTGGGCGTTTCCTCACCGATAAAAAAGTCACCGAACATTTTGTTTCCGTGGCGGGGGCGCTGGAGTATCGCGCTGCTAACTCAGACACGATAACCATCGGCGTCTTGCAAGAGTTTGTTCCCAATACCACCGATGCTTGGTCCTATACCTTAGATTCCCTGCGCGGCTACTTTGAACAAGTCATGGTATTGCCCGGATCAGATTTGCAGGAGACGGAACTCTTCTTACCCTCGGCGGTGGAGTCTCTCGATCGCACTGATCCGCCCTTTGGCTACAATCTGATTGTTTCTTATTTGGATACAACGCAACTGTTGGCAAAGCGAACGGCTCAACTGCATATTGCGTTGTCCTCGGATATGGAGAATCCTAACTTTGCCCCGGAACCGTTTACGTCGTTCTATCAACGGTCTGTGTATCAGTATATGCGGAATCTGACGGGTCAGGTTTTACTGCTGCTGAAAAAACGGATCGACGTATTACCTGCGGAAATTCAACCTTTAGCCCAAACTATTCTCAACCGCCAAGATCAGATTTTAGGACGCTTTAAAGCCTTAATCAATCAGCCGATTACGTCGATGCGTACCCGCTGTCATGGTGATTTCCATCTGGGACAAGTTTTATATACCGGGAAAGACTTAATCATCATAGACTTTGAGGGAGAACCGGCACGTCCTTTGAGTGAACGACGGATGAAGCGATCGCCCCTGCGGGATGTGGCAGGGATGCTACAATCGTTCCACTATGCGATTACTCTCGGCTTGCGGAATGAAATTGAGAGTGGCATGATCCGACCGGATAATCTTTCGGTGATGGAACAATGGTCGAGTTTCTGGTATTCCTGGGTCAGTGATACGTTCCTGAAAACCTATCTGTCTACAGGTGCGGGACGTTCATTTATCCCGCAAACAACTCAGGAGTTGCAAGTGCTGTTGGATGCTTATCTGTTTGAGAAGTCGATTTATGAGTTAGGGTATGAACTTAACAATCGACCGAAGTGGGTAGACATTCCTTTACAGCGTATTCTCCAGTTGCTGGAGTCGGTGCAAGTGACAGGAGAACAAATGAGTTTCCCGACGCCGCCAGCGAGGTAGAATTTCGGGTTTCGGGTGTGGGGGGTATAATGAACCACCTGTAGGGGCGATCGGCTTGGTATAATTAACAACACCAGTCCATTTAATGGGGTTGGGTCGCCCTTTTCTTAAAAAACCCCCGTAATTCTGGCACTTAATCTGAAGTTCCCCCTAGCCAAAAAATCGAAACTACCGCACCGTGCGACTTTCCGCGATTTTTCAGTCGCCTTACATGGGTACAATCCCGCTAAAACCTTGATGTGGCGGGGGTTTCAGTCGATAAGATTGCCTATTGCAAGTCTTCGCGATCGCGAAGATATGGCAAGGGCAACATGGGTACGATTTTTGAGGGTTTGAGCGCTCAAACCATTACGGTATAAGGCTTGACCCTGGGTGAAGTACATCTGTATGGGGGGAACTTCAGGTTAAATCGGGCGCACGCCATGCGCCCCTACAGTTTCTGGATGTAATTCTAATTCATCAAAGTACATGAATAAAATTGTCTCACAGATTCTCTCCTAAGAGTATTAAGAAAATTTTAAATATACATGGGTACGATTTGAGGGGGCTAAATTGCTAAAATGCTTATACAGTATGAGTTAAGTCCCCTGTAGTACATCTGGACGGGGGGAACTTCAGTTTATAGCTCCCCCAAGCCCTCACTTTTTGATAAAAAAGCTGTATATCCCCACCCTATAGAGGAATGGGGAACTAAATCAATATCAGTTGATAAATGGGGGCAGAGGGACTTGAACCCTCACGACCTTTTACGGTCAACGGATTTTCATTCTCACTGTAGCTTTCGCTACTGCCTTAATCAGCATTTGAGAATTGGACTCTCCCTTTACCCTCGGCTTTACGTTAGGGTAGCTCCCGTCGAGTCTCTGCACCTTCCGATAAGTTTTGAATTTTGACCCTTCGCTTCGCTCTAGGACATTGTGGGTGAATTTTGAGTTAGTTTGTTTTAACTCATAACTGATCACGCAACAATCAAAACTCTCTTATCGGCTTGGCTCAGGATTGCCCTATCTGTTTCCAGACGTAGGTTTCCCTGAGTTTGAGAGCATCCACTTGACAGATTTCTCCATCAAGGCTCAATTTACTTAAGTCCGTAGCGTCTACCATTCCGCCACGCCCCCCTGTCGGGTTGTGCTTCGGTATTAAAGTTTACCTCAAAACCTCCGCACTTGTCTATTGGAACATTAAATGGGGCAGATTGGCAACTAGAAAATCTGAGGAACCCGGACAAGGTAAGATAGTAGGGGCGATAAAGGAGGCTTAGGGTAGCCTGACACTGGGCTATTCAACTCTTGATTCTCTGATCGCCTATATTTGAGAGACCTGTTGCCGCTATAAGACAGACCATCATGATTGTTGCATTACTCTATCTAGCTTTAGGTGGACTCTACCTCGTCGTAGTTCCTTTGGTCACGTACTTTTACCTAAAACAGCGCTGGTATGTAGCTAGCTCCTTTGAGCGTAGCTTTATGTACTTCCTCGTCTTCTTCTTCTTCCCGGGATTGTTACTGTTCAGCCCATTCCTGAACTTCCGCCCCAAGAAGCGTCAGATCCAAGCTTAATCTACAAATGCGAAGAATTGATGCGATCGGAATTTCCATCGGCGTGTTTGCGGCTGGTGGTATTATGTATCTCCTGTTGCAGGTTGCTGGTTTAGACGAGATGAAAGCCGGGATTTGGAGTCAAGCACTCTTAGTCGGCGGTTTACTCGGCTGGGTATTCACCTATCTGTTCCGAGTGGGTACTCACAAGATGACCTATAACCAGCAACTGCAAGACTATAAGGATGCTGTCTTGCAAAAGCGCCTCGAACAGATGACCCCAGAAGAACTTGCCCAGTTACAAGCGGAATTGGAACAAGACTCTGAATCAATCAACCAATGACCAATGACCAAAATTTCCCAGTGCTTCGAGACTCTACGCCAGCGCTCTGAATGCGCCTTTATTCCCTTTATCACAGCAGGTGACCCGGATTTAGTCACCACAGCTCAAGCTTTGCGAGTCCTTGACAAATCGGGGGCAGATATGATAGAGCTAGGTGTGCCTTATTCCGATCCCCTGGCTGATGGTCCGATGATTCAAGCGGCGGCGACACGAGCATTGAAACGGGGGGTACGATTGGATGATGTTCTGGCGATCGCGCAGGAGGTTACCCCCGATCTAAAAGCGCCAATTATTCTATTTATGTATTACAACCCCATTCTCAACCGGGGGATTGAAGTCTTTTTAAAACAAATTGCCGCCGCAGGGATAGCCGGGTTAGTCGTGCCGGATTTACCCTTAGAAGAAGCGGAATCGCTGATCCAGCCTGCGACTGAAATTGGGATCGAAGTGGTTTTATTAGTCGCACCCACGAGTCCCAAAGCGAGAATTGACGCGATCGCGAAAAAATCTCAGGGCTTTATTTACCTAGTCAGCGTTACAGGCGTCACTGGGATGAGAAGCCAAGTTGCATCCAGTGTCCCAGATTTACTCGAGCAAATGCGGGCGGTTACTGACAAACCCATCGGAGTCGGTTTCGGCATCTCCCAACCCGAACAAGCGCGACAGGTGAAACAGTGGGGTGCAGATGCGGTAATTGTGGGTAGTGCTTTCGTGAAGCGTTTAGCTGAAGGAACCCCGACTGAAGGATTAAAAGCGATTGAGGAGTTTTGTCAATCCCTCAAGTCAGCAATTAGAGATTAGCCTTCTTTTCAGATTTTGATGAGCTAGAAGTAATTAAAAGCCGCCTTTCATAGTTTCCACTCAACGTATGGTTAACCTTCCCACTCAAACTAACCCACCCCTTTCACCTCGGCAAACCTTACCCACGATGTATGATTTACCGAGTGACAACCCGGAGGAACCTGGATTGCCAGACGAGTTTCATTTTTTACAACCCTTATTGTTATTTCTCACGTTTCAACCCGCTAACTGGAATCGGGAGTTGGTATTTTCGGCTTGTGATTTGAATCTTTACTATGATGTTAACCATCTCCAGTGGTACAAACGCCCCGATTGGTTTGGCGTAGTGGGAATACCTCGGTTGTATGAAGGGCGGGATTTACGTTTAAGTTATGTGGTTTGGCAAGAAGCAATCAATCCTTATGTAGTGGTGGAATTATTGTCTCCCGGTACACAAGAGGAAGATTTGGGTCTAACGGTGCAAACACCTGGAAATCCGCCGACAAAATGGCAGGTTTATGAACAGATTTTGCGAATTCCGTACTCGATTATTTTTAGTCGCTATACCAATGAAATTCAGGCGTTTCATTTAGTCGGGGGTCATTACGAACCGATGAACATGATTGATAATCGCTTATTGATGCCGGAGTTAGCGTTAAGTTTAGGGTTATGGCAGGGAAGTTTTCGAGGAATTAACCGTCTGTGGTTGCGGTGGATGACGCTTGAGGGAGAGTTGATTTTAACGCCGGAAGAAGAGGCTGTCGAGGCGCAGGAAAGGGCTGTCGAGGCGCAAGAACGGGCAGTTGCGGAACGGGAAAGGGCGGAACGATTAGCAGCACGATTACGGGAGTTAGGGGTTGAACCTGATGATGTGGAGTAAGTGCGATCGCTGTTCTCAGTTCAGAGCTCATACCAAGTTGCATTCACCGGAAATAAAGGGTCTGAAGCCCCGTCCTTCTAGGACGGCTTTTATCCGGATAAACACCCCAGGATAGTATGATACAATGCAGTTGGCTTGCGGCTGCAAAGTCGAAGTCAACTTATCAGGTACGCCGGGACTCGGCGG
>NZ_JAVKEW010000030.1:0-7048 GCF_040226375.1 Coleofasciculus sp. G2-EDA-02
GAGGTATGGTTGCCTCAATCTCCTTTCGGGTAAAGTTAGCTTCGCCAATGTTATCGGTCGGTAACTATCCAAAAAGCACTGTTTCAGTGACCTTAAAACTGTTTAACTTTTCGGTTCTAGAGCAGTAGACTAGCTACGCATATACTGGTAGGTCTTGAACACTTGCCGATAACGTAGTCAGTTAAGACTTAAGCTGGTCAGAATGGCTTGTTAGATTTCTCTTTCAAGCCTCATGCCTTTAGGCAGAGGTTCCTGACAGTCTTTCTCCACCCAACGCTGCTCAGTTTACTCCTCAAAAGTAAAAATTTTGGGGAAGAATCTAAAAAAAATTTCAATTTAATGCTACCTATCAAAAGGCAGAGGTCACCCTGAAACTTATTGTATATAATAGCCAGTCTCGATTAAAAAAACTTAATTTTATTTTATGTTAAGTCAAGTAGTTTTTCTTTTATTTGAATATCATTCACCAGGTTAATCGCTCAATTGAGCCGGATTGACGCAAGCTGATTTGTGCAGAGTTTATCATTGATTGATTGTTTAAAACCCATGAACGTAAAAACCCACGTCTTTTCAGCGTGGGATCTGACCAATCATTTACAGTTCTTCAAGCCTATAACTCCAATTTACTCAGTTGTAATCAAAATCTTTTGTGATAACAATTGATCTAGAGGATTGGTGACAGGCGACGCTGGAGAAAAATTAGTTTTCACGGCATGAGTAACCGGGACAACAGATATCTCCTGGCTATCTTGATTACCAAACCAATGATTTGGAGTATGGCGGATACGAGGCAGCAATTGAGCTGAATGACAAGGATAGTTGTTCATCGTAAATGAATGCACCCAACACTTAACACCTTACATTACTTCGACTCGACCGTCATCTTGCAGATAAACGGCGCGAGCGCCTGGAGCACGACCACTGGGCAATATTTCAATTCGTAAGACCCTCGTTTCGGGTTTGCGGATATTCACATTTAAAGGTAATCCTTGGGCATCCCAAAACACCACTGAAAAATTAGGGTTAGTATTACCTCCTCGGACAAAGGAGAGAACTTGTCCAGGACTCACCGGGAGAGGATCTGTAACATCAACTTGTTGGAGTTGGATAATGCTATTGGTTAAATTCGCTACCTCAACGGTAATCCGTTGACCCGGTACAAATTTGATGGATTGGTTTCTGCAACTGGTTGCAGCCACACAGGTTTGTGCTTGTGCCGAATGAAAGTCAGCCGTTGACGGTATTGCCAGAGTAGTGGCGACTAAAAGCACTATTGGTAATTGCTGGGGAAATTTACCCATTGGTTTTCTGATTAAAAATTTGTCATTCATTATTCATTATTTATCATTTGTCATACTCCTTATTTGAAAAGCAACTTACGTCCTTTGTTAAAGAAAATGGATTTTATAATTTAGTCCACTAAATCATTATTGATACATTATCCTCTATCAATTAGCAGATGGAAACGCACAGTATTCCGCATCAATTCAAAATCAGCCTCAGTTTTCGCTTGATTGCGTAAATTGGAATTAATATCAATTGCCTGTTTTAGACTGTCAAGCGCTAATTCAACATGACCTTGCAACGCTCGACAACAGGCTCTATTATACCAAGTATTAGCTAAGTTTGGTTCTATTTCCAGGGCTTTATCGTAGGCATTAATAGCATCTGCATACTGTTGCAACTGATAAAAAGAGTTGCCGAGAGCCTGCCAAGCCTGATAAAAATCAGATTTAAGTTTAATGGCTTTCTGGTAGGAAGTAATTGCCTCTTTAAACTGGTGTATCTCGGCTAAACACAAGCCCCTATTATACCACGAATGATG
Organism: Coleofasciculus sp. G2-EDA-02; assembly: GCF_040226375.1. Lineage (NCBI taxonomy): Bacteria > Bacillati > Cyanobacteriota > Cyanophyceae > Coleofasciculales > Coleofasciculaceae > Coleofasciculus > Coleofasciculus sp. G2-EDA-02. The sequence continues at coordinate 1,826 of NZ_JAVKEW010000030.1, forward strand.
TAAATTAGGATTGAAATTAATGGCTTTATCATAAGCAGCGATCGCGGCGTCATATTGTCGGTTTTCCAAAAGTTTATTTCCTTGGTCAAACCATGGCAATTCTGAATCATTTTGCCGCTGATTTTCCTTTTGTTTAATCAGCCAGACAAAAGCGAAAAATCCGCCAATCAATGCCAACTTTGTCGCGGGTTGAGTAAATAAGACACTGCCTAACTGAATGGCTTCGGGAGGGATATTTAAAATTAAAGCAATTCGATAAATGAACCGAAAAAGCCCTTGACTCGCTGCTGGTACAAACCATAACACCCCAAAAATAAACCAAAAGCTATATCTACCCAATTTGTTGAATTGTTGCTGTAGGGATTTAGGTAACCAAGGTCGTATAATTCCATACCCATCTAGAGGCGGAATCGGCAGTAAATTTAGGACAACAGCAAAAATTTGGAGGAAAATAAGAAAGGCTAAACTTTGCCCCAGCCAACCTTCACTCGATACCGTCACCCAACCCAACCAGAAAGGAATTGCCAACGCCAATGTCACCAGTACATTAGCAAAAGGACCAGCCGCCGAAACCGCACTATCCCATCTGCGATCGCGCAATTTACTATGGTCAATATAAACTGCCCCACCGGGAAGGGCAATTCCCCCCATCACCAAGAAAATCATCGGCATTAGCAGACTCAAACCCGGATCAGTATAATTGAGGGGATTAAGCGTCAAATAGCCTTTATCCTTAACCGAGGTATCACCGCCGAAGTAGGCGACAACAGCATGACCAAACTCGTGCAGGCACAAGGATACCATCCAGCCGCAAAAAACAAACAATCCAGCCATCCACATTACCACTTACTCCCAAAAGAAAGGAATATATTTAGTTTGACAAATTTTGCGCGAGTGTGTGAGTTAGCGGAAGGGGCGGGTAAGAAAGCTAACCAGGAGATGGCGTGTCGGGTGTGGAGTGCTTTGAATACTTGTGTGGGTTTTCTCCCTCACCAAACACACTAACCCAATGTTTCTAATTTTAATTCCCTGGCGACAAAACTTGGTAGGGTTTATTCTTGACTTCCCACTGCTGAATTGATTTATAGAGTTGAGTGCTGCGGAAATAAGAATCCTCGTAAGCAAGTCGTAATTCTCTCTCCAGTATATCTGATTTAACATCATTTGTTTTCCATGAACCCCAAACCTTACTCAATCCCATGGATAAGATGCAAATAATATCGTGTCCACAACAGACTTGCCAAGGATCGTGAGTCCTGTTTTCTAATGTTTCTATAGTTTTCTGAATATCTTGGTCTATCAGTGCCAACTTTTGAGAATGATCTTTAACTGCCTTAATCAGTTTAGCTGTGTCAATCACTAATGTGAATTTGTCAATAAATTTACTAAAGTTTAATTCCTCAAACTTCAGTGATAGATTTTCTTTCAGTGAAACCCATCGTAAATACCCAATCCTTTTCCCACTTTCCAGCAGCGTTGAACGGATATCTTGACCAAAGTTGTTTATCTTGTCCTCTGAACCGCGTTCGGAAAGTACTTTGTCTAAAGCCAATGATTTAAGCAGCATCATTTCCAGATCATGATCATCGGTTAAGAGTAAGTTTGAACTAGAAGATAAATTTTCATCGAGTCGGCAAAAATCTGCATCTACAATGGCGAGAACACCAGTAAAATTATCTTTTTCAAGAATTCTTATAGCAGCAACAGCATTCTCTTTACCACTAGCGATGGAAAATTCACAGTTTGTCTCATCTATAAAACGCTCATACACGAGCTTATCACTGCGCCCTTCCACGATTAGAAAAGAACCTTTGTGACTACTACGCCGCATCCGAATTTGATTCGCAATCCGATCCGGGGTAATAAATTCTCTCATTCACCTGGTCCTTTTAACTCAACAGTTAAATCCCAGCGATCATGAATAATGTCTGGCGAATGAGTTGCAATTAAAACATCAATATTAGAAAGTTGAGTTATTTCTTGTAAATCCTTAAGGAATTGCACTTGCCACTCGACATGTAATGATAATTCTGGTTCATCAATGAGAATTAAGGAATTCGGTTCAACTTTAAATAATAACTCATAAAGAAGAACGAGTTCGTGCTGTTCTCCAGAAGATAAATTTGCCGGATGCAGGATTTTACCATCGTCAGTTGCAAAAGTAAATCCCCTGTCTTTACTAATATTTATATTTTTGTAATGGAATTTGTTATTAATAATTCTTTGTAGTAAATCTATTTTTCTCGCCATGTCGTCAAACAAGCTGAGTTTTTTCTCGGCATCTTCAATATAAACTGACAAAATTTTCTTGGTACTTTCGTCTATATCTTCTTGAATTTTAATGCCTGAATTTTCATCTTTAACTAATAGTCCATAATCCATTAATTTAGAACGTTTTTCTTCAAGTTGATTGAGTTTATCTTTGAATGTTTTATCCGTTAATTCAGGTATTTGTTTTTGTTGAACCACTCTAGCAGGAAAGGTTCTATCAAGTGACTGAGATAAGGTTCCGTATGCAGTCAGTTTGGCTTGAATATTTTTAGATAATTCTTGGGCATAATTTGAAACAGCACGTAACATTGACTGACGATTATATTGTTGTGTTCGGTTATTGGACGTTGAGTTTAACAACCGATCATCCTCTATAAAGCGAACATTAATCTGGGAATATATTGAGTCTATTTGATTTAAAAATAACTCATGCCCTTCTGGAGAATTTTCAATTTTTTTTCCATCTACATTAAGCATTTTGCCATTATCAAAACTTAGTGTTAACTGACTAAAGGGAATAGTAGGAGTTTCATAACATACTGAACTACATATTTCATATATTAACTTAAGCAATTTAGTTTTGCCAACACCATTTTTACCATAAATTATAGTGATGTGTTCTTCCAAGTTAAGAGGAATAACATGATTGAACACACCGAACAAATCAGTGATTGAAATTTCCTTGATTCTCATACGTGTTTCCCCGAATCGCTAAAGTAAACGCAATTGATTTTTTTGATTCCCTTTTCCTACCTGACTCGCTTCCTGTTTATCATCTCCAGCCTCCTCTACCTCTAACCAACTATCCCCTTGCCCATCTAACAAATATTGCGCGGCTTCTAACATATCTGCGGCAATATCTTTTAAATTATCCTGACTCTCTAAATACGTCTTCAGCGCATCCATGGGATTCATGCCGCTACCCACACCCAATTCTGGCAAACGCGGACGGGCTAACTGACTGACTAATTCTGGACGAATTGTATAACTGTGCGCTTCACTCAAAGCTTGATGAATTGTACTATTATCAATTAAATCCAACTGATCAGAGCGCACCTGATAAATCAGCCGAACAACAGCCTCGTTAATTGCTTTTTTCTGAATCGCTTTAAGTAATGCCGCTTCTGGGTCAGTTTCCTCAGCTAGATTCACGCTAATCGTGCAAAATGGACGTACAGGTAAAGGACAAAACTGCCACTGAACCTTACCTTTTTCTAACTCAATTAAAACATAACCCTTATCTTCCTTTTCTTCACTAAAATCAACCCGTTCAATACTACCCGGATAAACGACGGGCGGGTTATTAGATGGATTGAGATTTTGGTGGCGGTGGACATGTCCTAATGCGACATAATCAAAACACGATCGCGCCATCAGGGATAGGGGAATAGTAAAGCCTTTACCCACGGCTAAAAAACGCTCTGCCCCAAAACTCGCACGATCTGCCATTACATGGGCTAGTAGAATAGTTGGCACTTGGGAATTCAGCCGCCGAATTTCTCCTTCTAAAATAGGTTCAAGGCGCTGAATTAATAACTCGTTCACCTCACCTAAGGCTAACCCTTCTGTTTCCGGGCGCGTCAGTAAACTAGAACGAGTTAACCAAGGTAAAGTAATAACTTGTACTAAACCATTACGAGTTTGAATCGGGTGAGTTGCCAAAGTATCCCCAACAATAAATCCCGGCACACCTAGGGTACGATAAATACATAAACTCGCGCCCCCATTTCCTTGAGAATGTTGGTCATGATTACCTACTAGCAATACACTGGGAATTTCTGCATCGACTAAGCGGCGAAATTGAGTGGCAAAGGCTTCTTGTACGTAAGGCGGTGGTGTGGCGTCAGGAAAAGCATCGCCACCAAATAGGACTAAATCCACGGGTTCAGCAATGGCGCGATCAATACATTGAGATAAGGTATTGACAAAATCTTCTAGTCGTGTATTTAGACCCGTTTCTGGATTCGTTCGCCCGTGGGAGAAGCCGCTACCTAAATGGATATCTGACAGGTGAAGAATTTTAATCATCAGCAAAAACAGTTTTGATTTTGTAGGGGCGGGTTTCACGACTAACATTTTTTGTCATATCGATGTCACTAAACCCGCCCCAACTAATGGCAAGTTTCATGACTAACGTTTTTTGTCACTCTGATATCACCAAACCCGCCCCAACCAATGACTCAGGACAAAGGATAAAGGATAAATGACTAATTACTTCACAAAGTGGTTGAGGATACCTGCAACGACAGACAAAACAATTGAACCAATCAAGGCGGGGATAGGTCCGTTGATTGTAAACGTGGCGCCAGTTAGGTAGGCGACTAGGGACAAGGATATCGCATTAACCACTAGCAGAAATAGCCCCAAGGTCAAGATAGTCAGGGGCAAAGTCAGCATAACAAGAATTGGTCTGACAATAGCATTGACAATCCCTAAGATAACCGCCGCGATCGCAGCCGTGGGAAAACCCGCGATCGTAATACCGGGTACGATATAGGCAGTAATGATTAATGCTAGTGCAGTAAACAGCCAAGTTAAGAGAAAGCGTTTCATGGATTTGGTTTAATATCACACACCCGAATTCTAACTGGCGAGAAGACGAACTCAATAGCGGCTTGGGTTGGGGTTTCCAGTTGAGCGATCGCCTTCTTCCCAGTGCTGCAAGGTTTAAGAACACCATACCCTAGGGGCGAAGTGAAGGGTCAAAACTTCCCTAATCCCTAAGTGTGTAGACCCGTACCTGAAAATATCGGTCAAAATAGAAGTAAACCGCGATAATACCTGTAAATACGTAAGTTACACAAGGAGTTTACCGGAAATAAAGGGTCTGAAGCCCCGTCCTTCTAGGACGGCTTTTATCCGGATAAACACCCCAGGATAGTATGATACAATGCAGTTGGCTTGCGGCTGCAAAGTCGAAGTCAACTTATCAGGTACGCCGGGACTCGGCGG
>NZ_JAVKEW010000031.1:0-9660 GCF_040226375.1 Coleofasciculus sp. G2-EDA-02
TGGGTCACACGGGAACTCTCCAGGAATACTGGATAAACGCTTCAGGACAGTTAGCCCTCTGGTGTATTGATGAGAGTCAATACTTTAAGGCTTCTGGATGAATGAAGAATCCCCCGTGTTTTCAACCGGGGGAGTGTCAACTAACCAAATCTCATCTGTTACTAACCCAACAGATGCTCCAATTGCATACACTGAAGTTCTAGACTTTCTGATCACCCGCCCTACTCCTCAAGAAATCACTACCTTTAAAGTTTCAGCAGAAGCCCAAGAACGTCTCCACACGCTGCTAGACAAAAACAGAGAAGGAACACTAACAGCAGCTGAAGCAACAGAACTTGATTTATATGAGCAGTTAGAGCATCTGATGATTCTGCTTAAAGCCAAAGCTTATGACTTAATCGGATAAATAACTCCTTACTCGATTTCCCCTTCCCTACGTCAGCTAGTGATTGAACGGGCGCAGGGTAAATGTGAATACTGTCTCATTCACCAAGATTATTCAATCTACAGCCACGAAGTTGACCACATTATTGCTCGAAAACACGGCGGTAAAACCGTAGCCGAAAATCTGGCACTAGCTTGTTTATCTTGCAACCGTCACAAAGGCTCTGACTTAACAACCTTTGATCCACTTAGTCATGAAATCGTCCCTTTGTTTAACCCACGCCGTCAAGTCTGGACAGATCACTTTACCTTAGACGAAACCAACATTATTGGTACGACAGCAACAGGTCGAGCAACGGTGTTTTTACTCAAACTCAATGCTTCAACTCGTTTGTCTTATCGTCAAGTATTGATTGCCCAAGGACGCTATCCGTGAGACTATAATGCTGAGCGAAGGTGGATTAGCTGGGAGAGGTATGCAGTATTGAGGCTGTGATGCTATGAGGCGAGAGGCTCAACGGATACAAGATAGCAAAATCCGCCTTTATTACCCCCTTTTGCTACGGCGATTGAAATCGCTGCTACACAAACAAAGTCCGCCTACGCGGACTGAATTATAACTAGAGTGGCTAACCCGAATTTATTATAAAAATTTGGCATTTATTGGTAGCTTATTTGGTCGTGCTAAATCACAAATTAGCTCAACAACAAGGATTAATTCGCTAAGGGTTAAATGTCAACTCATGCTTTGAATAGCAAGAACTAAAATTATCAAGATTTATTCAATGACAAGCTGTGATATATCGCTGCCATTAGGTGGGTTGACGTGCGATAAACGCTACACGAGATTTCGGCAGAGGGTATTCACCATAACTCCGCATCGTTTGTACCTCAAAACCGACTTGACGCAGTTGTTCCGCGATATCTGTTCCTTGGTATAATCGCTGATAGTGTACTTCCTCATCCCGTCGGTAATATTCTCCCAGCTTCCTAAAAGTAATAATTCGACGAGTTAATATCTCCTGTTCACGATCCTCCAGCTTTTCCACCAGTACCACCCAATCCTCTCCTTCGGTAAATCCCTGGGTGAGGATTCCTGGTGCAACTTGTCCGGGTTCTACAATGTCGAAAATGAAAACACCCCCAGGTTCTAATGCGTTATAAACACGATAAAATAGTTGGATTAGTGAAGCGCGATCGCTCTTTGGATCAAACAGGTAATTCAGGCATTCACCAATGGAGGTGACAGCATTACAGGCGGGGATATCTACATTGAAGAGTGACTCAACCTGAAACTCCGCTTCTGGGACTCGGGTTCGTGCTATGGCGATCATTGACTCAGAACTATCAACGCCGAAAACGTGGTAACCTGCCTTTACCAGTTTTTGCGCCCATAATCCACTCCCACAACCCAAATCCACTACTAAACCTTCTCGTATTTGGTTTTGAGCAAGGATTGCCAATATACCAGGTGCAGATTTAAGGGCGTAATCCCGAAACCCGACATCATGGATATATGCCAAATCTTCTTTGTATCCCTTTTCCATATTCTCTCACCGCTAACCCCGCTACACCCTCTAGATTATCGGTTCACTATGACAAAGGGCGGGTTTTGTTGAAAGGTTATTGGTAGATATCCTAGCTTTACCCCTAAACCCGCCCCTACAAAACGATACCCAACCCTCTTTTGTATGACAAAGGGCGGATTTTGTTAAAAGGTTATCGGTAGATACCCATAAATAGATCCATTAAATTTTGTTACGATAAACACGGATAGAGAGTCAGCGGCGCACCCAAAACGTCGGGTATCTCAATCTCCCTGCTGTAATCTGCTTGAGACATTACACCCATGCTGAGACTAGAACACATTAGTAAAATTTATCCCACTGGCGAAGTTCTCAAGGATGTCAACTGGGAAGTCAAACCGGGCGATCGCATCGGCTTAGTTGGCGTTAATGGTGCGGGTAAATCCACCCAACTCAAGATTATTGCTGGGGAGATAGAACCCACGGCTGGAGAAGTCATCCGCCCTACCAGTCTCCACATCGCTTACCTCACCCAAGAATTTGAAGTCGATCCTAGTCGCACGGTGCGCGAAGAATTTTGGACGGTATTTACACAAGCCAACCAAGTACAGCATAATCTGGCGCAGGTGCAACGGGACATGGAAACCGCTGATCCCGATCAACTCGATCGCCTGATCCACAAGCTGGATAAATTGCAGCGTCAGTTTGAAGCCCTCGATGGGTACTCTCTAGAAGCGCAAATCGAGAAGATATTACCGGAAATGGGATTTGCCCCCGAAGACGGCGATCGCTTAGTTAGCGCGTTCAGTGGTGGTTGGCAAATGCGGATGAGTTTGGGCAAAATCCTGCTGCAAAGTCCTGATATATTACTGTTAGATGAACCGACTAACCACATCGATTTAGAAACCATCGAATGGTTAGAAAATTATCTAAAAGGCTTAAAAACCCCGATGGTGATTGTATCCCATGACCGGGAATTCCTGGATCGCCTCTGTACCCAGATTGTGGAAACAGAACGCGGCGTCTCTACCACCTACCTAGGCAATTATTCGGCTTACTTACAGCAAAAAGCCGAGATGCAAGAATCCCAACTCAGCTCATACGAGCGTCAGCAGAAAGAACTAGAAAAGCAGCAAGCCTTTGTTGAGCGGTTCCGCGCCAGTGCAACCCGCAGCACCCAGGCAAAAAGCCGCGAGAAACAATTAGAAAAAGTTGAACGCATTGAAGCACCAACGGGTAGCTTAAAAAGCTTACATTTTCGCTTTCCCCCAGCCCCTCGTAGTGGTCGCGAGGTGGTCAAGATTAAGGATTTGGTGCATACCTACGACGATAAGATTCTCTTCCTCGGTGCAGACTTGCTGGTTGAACGGGGCGATCGCATCGCTTTCTTAGGACCCAACGGATCAGGCAAATCCACGCTATTACACCTAATGATGGGGATGGAAAACGCCACAGAAGGGATTGTGGAACTGGGTCAGCATAATGTGATTCCCGGCTATTTTGAGCAAAATCAAGCCGAAGCGCTGGAGTTAACTAAAACTGTCATGGAAACCATCCATGATGAAGTTCCTGATTGGAAAAATGAAGACGTTCGTACCTTATTAGGGCGATTTCTCTTTAGTGGTGAAACAGTCTTCAAAAAAGTCGAATCCCTGAGTGGGGGAGAAAAAGCCCGTCTGGCTTTAGCAAAAATGCTGCTACGTCCCGCAAATTTACTCCTATTGGATGAGCCAACCAATCACCTGGATATCCCCGCCAAAGAGATGTTAGAGGAAGCCCTCCAGCATTATGATGGTACCGTGATTATTGTCTCCCACGACCGTTATTTTATTTCCCAAGTGGCGACGAAAATTGTTGAAATTCGCGATGGTGAGTTCCGAACTTATCTAGGCGATTATCACTACTACCTTGATAAAATTGCCGAAGAGAAAGAACAGGCACGACTCGCCGCGATCGCAGCCGAAAAAGCTGCCAAGAAAGCAGCAAAAGCTGCCAAGAATAAAGCAGCGGCTAAAGGTCAATAAACCAACGTAGACAAGTACCGTGGTATATCTGTCCTATCAGGGATTAATCGGAATTTTTTCCTATCTCTGATAGACAAAACCTGCCCTCACCGCTATACCAAATCCGATCAGATTACCCCCTTTTGCCACAGCGATTAAAATCACTGCTACACAAACAAAGTCCGCCGACAAGAACCTAGGTTATAAAGGCGGTGACTAATCCGGATTTGGTATTACTCATGATAGAAGACCGAACTAATTGAGAACAGTGTCAATAAGTATTATTTCTATAGAGTTTATCGAAAAGGAGGACTCTAGAGAAAGAAAATCTAGCTAATTTTTCGGGCTAAACGCCTAAAAACCCAAAAGAAAGGCAAAGATTAGCCATCAATTTAAGAAACTAATGATATCATAGCGGTGAAATTAGTGTAGGAATAAAGAGCGATACTATGATGCAAGCACCTGTATCTCCTGTGGTGCTAGTCATCTTGGACGGCTGGGGCTACCGCGAAGCAATGGATGGAAATGCCATTGCCATCGCTCGAACCCCTGTAATGGATAGCCTTTTGGCGGCTTATCCCAGTACAACCATTCGGACATCTGGTAAAGACGTAGGTCTACCAGAGGGTCAAATGGGTAACTCGGAAGTGGGTCACCTGAATATTGGTGCTGGGCGTGTCGTCCCCCAAGAACTAGTTCGCATCTCAGATGCTGTGGAAGATGGTTCTATCCATGAGAATGCAGCCCTGCAGAAATTGAGCCAAGAACTGAAGCATCAAGGTGGTAAGTTACACCTGATTGGCTTGTGTTCAGACGGTGGTGTGCATTCTCATATCAACCATCTGCTGGGATTACTGGATTTTGCTAAATCCCAAGGATTCTCTGATGTTTGCGTTCACGCCATTATGGATGGTCGTGATACCAACCCTAACTCCGGGATCAGCTATATTCAGACCATTCAAGAGCATATTGACAAAATTGGCATTGGACGCATTGCCACCATTAGTGGTCGCTACTATGCCATGGATCGAGATCATCGCTGGGATCGCATCCAAAAAGCTTACGACATAATCACCCAGGATGGGAATGGGGATGGTCGTAGTCCGGTTGAGGTGATGCAAGCGTCTTATCAGGCGGACATTACCGACGAGTTTATTCTACCCACTCGGATTACGTCTGGTGCGGTGGAACCGGGGGATGGGATGATTTTCTATAACTTCCGTCCCGATCGCGCCAGACAACTGACCCAAGTATTCACCGATCCGGACTTTAGCGGATTTGAACGGGAACTGATTAAACCCCTAGCCTTTGCCACGTTTACTCAGTATGATCCCAACTTCCCGGTTTTGGTGGCATTTGAGCCGCAGAACTTGAATAATATCCTCGGCGAAGTCATCGCCCGTAAGGGGTTGCGCCAATTCCGCACCGCTGAAACCGAGAAGTACGCCCATGTTACCTACTTTTTTAATGGCGGTTTAGAATTACCCTTTGAAGGAGAGGATCGGGAACTCATTCCCAGTCCCATGGTGTCAACCTACGATCGCGCCCCCGCCATGTCCGCCGTCGAGGTGACGGAAGTGGCGGTAAAGGCGATCAGCAAAATGATTTACTCCTTAGTTGTGATCAACTACGCCAATCCGGATATGGTAGGACATACAGGAAATACACAAGCCTGTGTGAAAGCCATTGAAACGGTGGATCACTGCTTGGGGCGGTTGATTGAGAATATCAACAAAGTGGGCGGAACCGCGATCATTATCGCCGATCACGGGAATGCGGAATACATGCAAGATGAACAAGGCAATGCTTGGACAGCGCACACAACTAACCCTGTACCCTTTATTCTGATAGAAGGGGAAAAATTAAAAATCCCTGGACATGGCACCGACGTTGCCCTGCGTAGCGATGGACGTTTGGCAGATATTGCCCCGACGATTCTGGACATCTTACAACTACCACAACCGGCAGAAATGACGGGACGTTCTATGATTAAACCAGTGGAGTTTGATGTGCGGAAGAATCGGACACCAGTACGAGTTGCCTTGTAGTCTTTGGTCTGAGACGAAAACAACAAGACCAAATTTCCACTGACAACTAAACCATAATCAGCGATGATCGTTAGTCAAGTTCTGCAAATTGTTTGGGGAGTATCTGCTCTCGGTTTGATTATTTTAGTGTTGCTTCATAGTCCCAAAGGGGATGGTATTGGTGGGATCGGCGGTCAAGCCCAACTGTTTACCAGTGCCAAAAGTGCAGAAACTGCCCTCAACCGGGTTACCTGGGTGCTTGCCATTATCTTTATCGGTTTGACCATTGTTCTCAGTGCTGGGTGGTTGAATCAGTGATATCTTCCCCCACTGAATCGAACAAGCAAAGAATTTGGGATGAGAAAAATTACCGCTCCCAAGCTGAGGCGTTTCCTCCATAGCACCAGGAAACGTCTCTTGTGGATAGCGATCTTGACCAGTGGTTTAATTCTGTTACTATCGATATCTTGGCATGTCCCTGGGATTCCGTTCTCTCTCCCAACTCCTCAACCTCACCCCCTCCCCCAAACATTGGCGCAGTGGGATGATCAAACTGGTGTCGGTGATTATTTGACGGAGATTAAGTTAACCCCCGTGGAGTATCTGGTTTGGTCTGAGTTTCCGGTTCAGGTTTATATTGAACAACCCAGAGAATCAGCAGAATCCTCGGCTAGTGCTAAACGATTCCACGATTGGTACAATGCTGTTTTACAAGCGGTAGAGGAATGGACTGTCTATTTACCGTTACTGGTGGTTTCTGAGACAGAATCGGCAGATATTACGATTGTGCGATCGCGTCCCCCTCTGCAAGCCTCCTTTAACCGCGAAACCCAACGATTTGAGAATATTCGCGCCCGTACCGCAGAAACTCGCTACGAATTTTATCTGCGTCCAGGAGTGAAGGAACCACGGGATATTTTAGCACATAAGTTTACCATTTATCTGAGTCCCCACCAAACAGTAGACTATACCCTAGCCACGGCTCGTCATGAAATAGGACATGCGTTGGGGATTTGGGGTCATTCTCCCGTAGAAACAGATACGATGTACTATTCCCAGGTTCGCCATCCCCCGGAAATCTCCGTGCGGGATATCAACACGCTCAAACGGATTTACCAGCAGCCCACTCGCTTAGGATGGGCGGTGACACCAAATCCGGGTTAGCCACCCCCCTTATAAGCTAGTCCGCGCAGGCGGACTTTGTTTGTGTAGCTGCGACTTCTAGTCGCCAGGGCAAAAAAGGGGTTCTAAAGGCGGATTTGGTATGAAACTCTGACTTTTGACAGCAAGTCTAGAAACCTGAGTCGGGGCGGGTTTAGTTACATCAGGTTGCAACCGAAAAGATAGTGGTGAAACCCGCCCCTACACAATTCACACTCACGTTGCGCCACATACCATCAAAAGTCAGACCTAACACTGAAACCCTTAATATACCGTAGGGTGGGCATTGCCCACCAGCATGGTAAGTCAGTTCTCATTCCAGCTAACACCGATTTAACGCCGCCACAGATGGGCGATGAGACGATAGAGGAGGGCGATAAGAAATGGGGCGCTTAATACCAGACTCCAGATAAAAATGGGTGAGGATAAAAACGAAACATCGGTGTAGGATTTCGGTTGGGGTTGTTGAACGGAAATCGCGGTGGCGGTTAAGCCGCTAATCGCTAGTCCAATTCCAGCTAAGGCGATAGTATTATCCAAGGCGCGATCGCTCTTGGTTTGCTCAACGTCGATAATCCCTTGTAGGGTACTATTCAGATTTTCTAGTAACGTGAGTCCAGGTTGGAAATTCTCACAGTCGGAGGCGACTTGGCGCTGGTATTTCTGGGCGTAGAGTTCACTGCTGAATTCTTTCAGAACCGTTAAGTCACTCCCTCGATACTTTTTCTGCATCGCTTCCAGCCGATAGTGATAGTTTTCCAGGTTAATCGTCAGGGTACGGCTTTGGTTTTGTAGAGCGTTTAAGGCAAGAGCATAATCGGATAAATTAATCAAGTGGTCTTTCAGAGTTTTTTGCAGTCGCCCTAAACTCACGCGGTTTCTTTCACATTGTTCGGTGATGTGTTTAATATCTTGAATCGCGGGTTGAATCTCCACGTATTCCCGTTTGAGGTCAGATTTCTGGGCTTGGCTTTGGTAATACGACCAAACAATTTTATGGCGGTATTGAAACAAGCGCAACCAGTCATAATAGGTAGCTTGTACCTGGGTTCGCATCGCATCTGGGGTGGAGTCGTGGGGAAAGAGCCAGATTAACAGGTGATGGCTTTCTTGGCGATAGTTTTGCCAAAAGTCGGCAGCCTCTAAGCCCGGATTGGGGGGACGATACCAGAGTTCAAATAGAGTTGCACCGTTTAACTGTCCTTTGCCGATAATATCTCTGGTCCAGTTATAATCGCTGAGGATTTTGGTGTAGCAATCTTGGGCGATTTCCTCAATTTCGGTATCAGTTTTTGGGGTAGTCAGTTGACCCCAGAGTAACCAGGTTTGTCCAATCGTTCCCGTTTGTTGGGATAGGCGTTGAATCAGTTCTTGTTTTAGGTGAAAGAAGGGTTTATCGTGGAGAGGTTGAGGCTGATCATTGGATTGATTATTCGCATCAAGTTTTCCCGAATAATCAACCTGGAGAGCATAGGTATCATTAAGTTCTAGGGGTTCGTAGTACCCATCGAACGGATCAGGAAAGTATCTATATCTGGTTTCCAGTAAGGGAATGATGCCAGAATCAAGGAAGGGTTTGAGTGGGGGACAGTTTGGTGTAGGTTTCCTCAAAGCTGGTTTCATCTAAATCACCATAGACTTTCTGCCAGAATCGGCGGCGATTTTGGTCAAGTTGCTGAGAATTTTGTCCTAATCCTGCTTGGAGATCATAAAGGAAGAGGTTAATACTGGGATAAATAATTGCATCAGACATAGTCAGTTTTTACCCCGAATGGCTTGCCAAATCCGTTGTAGAAGATTCGGATTGGCTTTAGTCTTGGCTTTAGCTACAGAATCAGGGGCGCTAAAGATATCAATAGCGGAATTCGTGAGTTCTTGGGTAGCTTCATTGGGGATGGGAAGGGGAGGTAATCCTTTATTGCGAACTCCTACATTTTGCTCAAGTTGATTACATTCCTGATGATACAGAGTATCGAGGGGAGGATAGTCTGCTGCAATGCTATCCAGATTGCCAATTGTATGGGGATTGGCTTTCATCTGTTGGGCTAAATCATGGAGTTTAGACTGCACTTTTGGCGGTAGCGGTTGTTCTAATTTGGCTAAACCATTCAGGAATGCAGTTAGTAATTGTTGGTGATAGTCATTCATCGGTAACATTCTCCATACACCTTATCTTATTCTCTCATCCCATTTGGCTATTCAGCATTGAGATAGGGAAATATGAATCGTTGAACCGTAGGGGCGCACGGCGTGCGCCCTCATCTTACCGATGTGCGCCCACCCATGGTGAATGAGCGTTTGATACTCATCAACGAGTGTTTAATACTCGCCAACGAGTGTTTAATGCTCATCAACGAGTGTCTGATACTCATCAACGAGTGTCTGATACTCATCAACGAGCCTTTGATACTCGCCAACAAGCAAAATCGTAGGGTGCGTTAGCGAAGCGTAACGCACCATCGCTAGTTTGCGGTTAAATTAGGCGCAGGTTGGTAAAGGGCGCACGTCGGTTGGTAAAGGGCGCACGTCGGTGCGCCCCTACGGGGATTGTTGGTTATC
>NZ_JAVKEW010000032.1:0-5084 GCF_040226375.1 Coleofasciculus sp. G2-EDA-02
TCAGCCTGAATTGTCCCTAAATTCAAAATTGGATTGTGAAGACCTGCACCAAATATCAGAAATGTTGGATCACCATTAGATGATTCTATTCCTTGCCCAATCGCAAAAGGTGTAGCAAACCATTCCAGACCAGCATATAAAGGAAAGCCATCATTACCAAACTGTAATGATGTAGCCGTACTCGCATAGAATGCAGCCGGAACATTAATCTGGGCGTGTTGCCCAAAAATGATACCGTTGGGATTGAGAAAATAAAAATCTGGATTGCCTCCAGTAACCTTGATGAATCCATCAATGAAAGATGAATCATTTCCATTGACTCGATTAAAAATATTCTCGGTTTCAGGATTAGCTAAAAAATTAGCCATCTGTTCCTGGGTAAGTCCGAACTGCTCAAATGTATGAAAAATATTCCTACCATTCTCAGACAACACCCCCGCATCAATAACAAACTCTTGCCCTAATTGATTAACTACAGTCGGCTCAACTGGCTGAATTTGAGCTAAGAAAAATGAAATCACGACACAACCCCCAAAGTTAACTTATATCTATCATTCATATAGTCCCAGTCTAGCGAGGCAGGTAAACCACTCTGTTTTAACTCGTCACCAGAGCGACCAATGCGATCAATACGATCTAGTGTTGACTGTTTCACATACCGGGAGACAATACCGCCAACTGTAAGCGATCGCTTTTTATAAAGTTGGTCTGTAAGTTGGTAAAGCCAGTCAGCATCAGAGCTTAAATCCGATGGCTTCACACAATATTTTACTACCTCTAAAATTGCCTTTAAATCACCTCCTTTACAATACTTAGCTTGGCAAACTGACTGATAATCAACCTGCAACGACCGCGCCCAAAGTCGCGACCATTCCATATCATCTAAAAACTGCCTAGGAACCTTACCACCTTGCATAAAAAACATTACATGGTAATGAGGATGAGAATCACCGACCTCAGATAAAGAGCGAGTTACCTCTAGAGCTTTGATATACCCCAAAAATAAACCAGAATAACGCAGGGGAGATAACAAACGATGAAATCCAGAAGTGATCATCTCTAATTCTTCCCTAAGATTATAAACCCAGCAATTTTTAGAGGTTAAAGTTACAAAAATTACATTGACATCATTTTCAAAATATAAACGATGTAACCCCTGAAAAAACTTAGCACGCCATTTTCCAATCTTTGCCCATTGGCAAAGAGGACAGCGCGGACAACGACACCAATGAACATTGTTAATAAACCCTACTAAATCACCATTAACATTTTGACAAGCAAAATCTAAATGTTCAGCACAATTCAAAATTCGTTCAGCGTACTGCTGAAAATCCTCACGCTCACTCATCGCATAATACCCAGCCACCTTAACACTCTGTCGTTTCAGGTCATCTAAACCATCCATTACACACCACTCAAAAAAATTATGCAGTTATTACTTAATTATCAAGTACATAGTATTGGGCTGTCGCCCATTACCAAACCGAGGGGGCTTCGCGGCGGCGCTCCTCAGGCTCCGCGCCCCGCCTGCGGCAAGCCCTACTAGCGGCTTCCGCTATTTGTCGCCATCGGTCAAGAGTCATCTCTACTAGCCCTGAATCAATTTTTTCACTCACAAACACAGTAGATTTCGACCAAGAATCTATCAAAGAACCCTGCATAGAAGGCTTATCCTCCACCCTCAAAAAGCTACCGTAAGCCTTAAATAAAAGTCGATCATAGTACGTCAACTGACCTACAATCACTTTATCAGCTAATCGTACTGAATTAATATTAGCTTTAAAACCTGTTACAGCTCCTGAATTAATTTTTCTCTCATAAGTATCATAATTTTTAGCTGTAAAGATACGGTAGTATTTAGCAACTAATTCAGTGTTTTTGAGCTGGTGGCTGTAACGTGTCGGACAGTCAGCAACTATATAACTGGCTGTTAACTCTCTCAAAGTACGATCAACCTGAGACTGGTATTGGGCGATCCAAAACATCCGCCTAGAGTCGTGACGAATCTGTGCTAAATCTGAAAGAAAATCAAGCGGAATATTTCTAAAGTTTCGACTATTTAGATAAACCCCAGCCTCATCAATCAAATAAAGAGCCCCCTTCTCTTGCATAAACTCACTCAATCGTAACTCAGAACCTTCAGCGCAACTTCTAACTTTTATTCCCCCGTGTAACAGACGACTCAAAAGCCAAGTGTAACCCTGTCCCAAAAAGTAATAGTAGAGAGCTTTTGCATTTAAGCTAAAGTTAGCAACAATATCGAGGTGTAACTCTTCTGCCATCTCAAAACCAGCGGTGAGGGCAATAAAGGTTTTACCAGTACCAGGAAGACCAATTACGCCACTGATAGGTCCAGGAGGAATATACATCAGAATTTCCCCGCAATAATTTTATAAATCTTGTACGGGGCAACTAAACCCAAAACTAATGAGACACTTTGAGCAGATTCTAAAATTATTGACTGTCCAACAAACGGAACCTGATTAGCTAGTTGTTGACTTAATGAAGCTAGGGTTAAGTCAGATGGAGTTGGTGGAAGAATATAACTGAAAGCTGATATACAATTACAGACAAATCGACCAAAAGTTTCCATGTTATTTACTTCACCTCATAACCACAAAACAGCCGAAATTAACATCCCTAAAATTATCGCTGGTTCAATCTTATGAAAAATGTCAACAATCCAGCATAACTCATAATATTTATCCCAAAAAGTTATATTGGGACAACTTAAAACCCCAATAGGAGGACTGGCTAGAAAATCAAATGGGAACTTACGATGATAGTGAGCTTTCACACATGCCCAAATTGTATTAGCATCACCGGGGTTAAACTCCGGTCCTGTTTCAATCTCAACTTCCACCTTAACCTTCCCCTGACAATTACCTACTGGAACCTGAACAACTAAAAACATCGCCGCCAAAAATAAATAGATCAGGGATTTTGTACACAATCGCCAAACGCCATACATATTCATTACCTTAGTTAATGAGAGGAACGGAGGAAAGCTAATAACTTTCCCCCATTAATCAAACAAAACTTAACTCAGGAAAACTTAAAGGTTTCCCAAAACAACCCGCTGGAAAGTGCGACTAGCCGCAGTGAAACCCATAGGAGTTACAACGACTTCAGTAAACAAAGTGGTCAAAGTCGCCAAGGTATTGGCCATCGAATCGATCTTGGCAATCGCATCATCAAAACCATCAGCACGAGCCGCAACTGGCACCGTCGCGATCGCCAGTCCAACAAAGAACGCGAAAACCCAATGATGATACCTTTTAGGAATCAGGTAAAGTGGGTTACATTTCCGAAAAGCTCCAGAAATCGGAGCTAATAATTTACCAACCATAAATTACCTCTCGTTACTTGAAGAAATAAACAGCTAATGCAACCACCGCAACATAGCCCAGATATCCTTGTGATGCAGCAATTCCCCAGTCTAGGGAATCAGAGAAAAAATTGGCTAGGTCACTGGCAGACTGGGAATCCGACATATCAAACCCAAGGAGGGGAAAAACAAACAGGAGGAGAACGAATCCTAATGAACCCATATTTTTTACCTACCAAATAAAACTGATAAAACTGTACCAATTGCAAGTGCTGCAGCCAGAGTAACACCTCCCCAATCAGAAAAATTTTGCTGAGCTTCTGCGAACATTCCCCCAGTGAAACTACTAGGAAGACCCACAGTGCCAGACATTGCATTGCTGTAGCCAGAACATTCTGAAGGACAATCAACACCCGGACAAAGGTTGACACAATCAAAATTATCCATAAATTACCGCCGATAGATAAGGAATTTGAACGCTGCAATACCTGCTAGACCACCAACAAAAACTTTAATTTCTGGCTCAATCTGGTCAATGATATTGCTGTTCAGAAATTGGTCAGGTGTATAAGGCATAGTAAACTCTAAAGCTAGATACAAAGCTAACATCAGTTATTTAGTCCCCTTAACACGGCTCGATTTTTGCTTTAAATTCTTCAAATTGGGTTTTTTATGTGCTTTAGAAGCACGAACGGAAAGATAAAAATTTAATGCGACAAATCCAAGCATCGTAGGGATATACACCGGAGCTATTACCATACCCCAATGAGCCAACCATTTGACAAACTCGAACACACTGCTCACCTCTCAGGAACGACAGAGAAAAATAAATGAAGCAAAACACCGAGTAAAATTGTTTGAACAATATGAATGGCTAAGCCAAACATCTCAGGGCTAAAAAAGATTGAGATAATCTCAGCTTTTGAATCCAGAGATATCGCCGCCTCTAACACTTTCTCTCGGAAATCTTCCGGTACCTCGTGAGACGCCCAGATAAGGCAGTCAGTAAAACTGGAAGAATCTACAGATTTAAGTCCATACTGACAGGTTAAACCGTCAAAGGAGATCTCTATCGCACTAGACAATGTATCTGAAGAAAAGGTAATCATCTAAATTGACCCAAATAGAAATCCAGCCAATTTACAGGCAATTCCAAATCCATAAATTAGTACAAGACAGTTAGAGATGATATCTAGAGCAATATGGGATGATTCAACAAACAGATTAAACTGCTCAATCATGTATCAACTCCCGCTAATTCACTATCTGCCTGAGTCTCCCAAGAACCTAACCCATCGTCATCATCAGTCTGACCAGGCTGTTGGTAAATAAAATAGTTAACGTCGCGACCGTCAAGTTTACGCAGCCCTAAAAACTGATACCAGCTCCCACTATTGTTAGACCCTTGCTGAGTCCAGCCATCTGACGCTAACTCAAAATCACAGATAGACCCCTTGCGAAGCCCCAGGAGTTTAAGGCGTTCCCAAACTGGCAAAGTGACTTTGAACTTAGTGTAAAACTCAAAAAATTTTACGTGCTCGATTGACATCAATTTATCTTTGCTGGCAATCCAGCGACGGGCAGCTAAGGTAATTTGAATTTTATCAGCACTATTCTCAGATTTCTTTTCTGCCCTACAAGCGTCGATAACCTCACAGCCATCAATCCGAACTATATCTAAATGTTTAACATTAGCCACGATTCACCTCTATTTCCACTCAATATCAGATTCAGGAACAGTTAACTCAGTACCTTT
>NZ_JAVKEW010000033.1:0-19209 GCF_040226375.1 Coleofasciculus sp. G2-EDA-02
ATACTCATTAGCTTCCTTTAGGAGTTTAATCAGTCTTTCTTTCTGCTCTTGAGACAGATGATTTTTAGCTGGCATATCCTGGCGACCGCGCTCTTTACCTTGTCTTTATATTATACAATTAAGCTGCGTAGCAGCTTATCATGTCGCTCCCAAGCTCAAACCAACCCATTGGTGTGGTATGAGTCTATGGTTGGCATTGACACTTTTCAATAGTGTCAGTCTTTTTTAGCACTATTAAAACGTGCTATATATGTTTTAGCACCTTTTTACAAGACAGCATAGCCGTGTTAGCTTGTTCCGCAAGAAGCCTCGCGCTGTACTCGTTGGCGAAGCCTTCTCCGAAGGAGTAGAGTCAGCGTCGAGATGAATTGCGGGGTCAACGTAGGATAGGTCGATAAACAGGAGGAAAACAAATGAGAACTGCGTACCAGTACCGATTGCGCCCAACAAAACAGCAGGCTGTCAAAATAGATAGATGGTTGTCTATGCTTTGTAGTCAGTACAATTACTTGTTGGGTGATAGGTTTAATTGGTGGGAGCAAAACCGCTCTCCAGTCAATGCTTGTCCTCTTGTTTGTCGCCTGCCAGAGTTGCGGGACAATCCTGAGTATTACTCTCAAAAGAAAACATTACCTAAGCTCAAGAAAACACATCCTTGGTACGGCGAGATATATTCTCAAGTTCTTCAGGATGTAGTCAAGCGAGTCAAGGTAACGTTTGACCGCTTTCTTAAAGGTGACTGTAATGGCAAACGTAGCGGTAAGCCAAGGTTCAAGTCTCGGAGTCGCTACCGTACCTTCACCTATCCCCAAATGAAGGATGGATGTTTGCAGGGGAGCTTGATAAACTTGCCGATGTTTGGCAAAGTCAAAGTTTTCCTGCATCGTCCTATTCCTGATGGCTTCAAAATCAAAACAGCATCTGTTACAAAGAAAGCGGATGGCTATTACTTGACGTTATCCCTGGAAGACAAAACTGTTCCTGAAATCAAGCCAGATTTCAACCCGGATAAAATCGCTGGGGTTGATATGGGTTTAAAGGAGTTTTTGACAACTTCCGATGGCGAAACCGTTACCATTCCACAACATTATCGTAAAGCTCAAAAACGCCTACGAGTTATCCAGAAACGGGTATCACGCAGGAAAAAAGGAAGTAACGGCAGACTTAAAGCCATTAAACAACTAGGAAAACAACATAAAACAGTTGCAGACAAGCGCAAGGATTTTCACTTCAAAACAGCGAAATGGCTGTTATCAAAATATGACGTAATCGCTCACGAAGACCTGAACGTCAAAGGACTTGCTCGTACAAAGTTGGCTAAGTCTGTGTTGGATGCTGGGTGGTCAAGCTTTCTGTCGATACTGACACACATTGCCGAAAATGCTGGTTTGTTGGTTGTACCAGTAAGCGCTCACAATACCTCACAAGATTGCTCCAATTGCGGTGAGAAAGTACCCAAAAAGCTGCATATTCGTTGGCATGACTGTCCTCACTGTGGGTGCAGCCTTGACCGCGATCATAATGCAGCCATAAATATAAAAAACAGGGCGGCTGGGCAGACCGTCCTTAAAGCCAAACGCCTCCTAAGCAATAGCCGGATTGGTTTGGAAGCCTACACCGTACTCAAAGAGTCGGTGTAGGAGCTGTCACAAACATGCCTATTCGCCACCATACTGTGCGGATTTTTCGGAATCATCTTCAAAAAGACGCTAGCACGGCATCATCAGACCTTAGAACAGCGAGATTAAGAAGCACAATACCCCATGAGTACATTGACGATTGCCTGGATAGCACTACCGCTATTTGTGGGGTTCAGCATTTATCTGTTCCCCAAAGTTGACCGCTATCTCGCACTGGGCGTCGCCCTGGTTTCGGCTGGATATGCGTTGCAGTTATTTGTAGCTAAATCGCCCTTAACCCTACAGTTACTGGATAGTTTCGGCGTCACCTTAATCGCTGACAAATTGAGCGGCTACTTTATATTGACCAATGCCCTGGTAACAACCGCCGTTATACTTTATTGTTGGCACACCAATAAGACAGCTTTCTTTTTTACACAGACGATTATTTTACATGGCAGTGTCAATGCCACCTTTGTCTGTGCCGATTTAATCAGCTTATACGTGTCGTTAGAAGTCATTAGTATTGCGGCATTTCTATTAATCGCCTATTCCCGAACAAATCGTTCCATTTGGGTGGCGTTACGCTATATGTTTGTCGGCAACGTGGCAATGCTGTTTTATCTAGTGGGTGCGGTTTTAGTTTATCAGGCAAATTATTCCTTTGCTTATGAGGGGTTGAGTAATGCACCCATCGAGGCAATTGCCTTGATTGTTCTGGGACTGCTGGGTAAGGGGGGTATCTTTGTATCGGGATTATGGCTACCATTGACCCACTCGGAATCCGAGACACCGGTGTCTGCGTTGTTATCGGGGGTTGTGGTGAAAACAGGCGTGTTTCCCCTGGTGCGCTTTGCTTTGATGGTGGAGGAGATCGATCCCATTGTCAGACTTTTCGGTTTGGGAACTGCACTGCTGGGAGTCGGGTATGCCGTCTTTGAAAAAGATACCAAGCGCACGCTAGCATGTAGCACGATTTCCCAAGTAGGCTGGATACTCGCAGCACCCGAAGTCGGCGGTTTTTATGCCCTAGCCCATGGATTGGCGAAATCAACGCTGTTTTTGATCGCGGGTAACTTACCCAGCCGAAACTTTAAAGAACTTAAAGAGCAGCCGATGAATACCGGACTCTGGATTGCCCTCGTCATGGCTAGCCTCTCGATTTCGGGCTTTCCCTTGTTCGTCGGCTTTGGCGCGAAGGTACTAACGTTGAAGAACGTCCTACCTTCGCAATGGATTATCATGAACCTTGGGGCGGTGGGAACAGCAATTGTCTATGCCAAATTCATCCTTCTGCCCCATGGGAAAGGGAAGCCTGTTCGAGCCAGTTTCTGGATTCCAGTGCTACTACTGCTCGGTGCGCTGATTGGCACAAGCGGGATGTATTTAGAAGGATACACCCTGATAAATATCACCAAAAATCTGGCAATCATCGCCGTTGGATGGTTGGCATACTTTTTAATTTTTCAACGAGTGGTACTCAAACTCCCCCGTGTGCTTGAGCAATTGGAGCATCTGATCGGATTCATGGGGGTGATGAGTCTAGCGTTGATTCTTTTATTCAAGATGATATAGCAAGACTAAGGCAGGTTAAAACGAATACCACGCTCCTCATATTCTGGTGGGCAATGCCCACCCTACCGTATATCAAAGGTTTCGGCGATGCCACAATGCCAATTCTCAGTGCCGTTAAGGTTACTCGCTTCTGGCTTCCTTGAGTATGACGAATGACGAAAATCATCATTTCCCCTGCTCAAACCAATCCGTTGCTGTGGCATGAGTCTATGGTTGGCATTGACACTTTTCAATAGTGTCAGCCTTGGTTAGCACTATTAAAACGTGCTATATATGTTTTAGCACCTTTTTCCAGGACAGCATACCCGTGTTAGAAGCCTGCATATTTGCCACCATCCTGTGCGGATTTTTCGGCATCATCCTGAAAAAAAACCTAGTGATGAAGATCATCTCCATGGATGTGATGAGTACGGGGGTTATTGCCTATTACGTGCTGATCGCATCACGCAAAGGTGAAGCCTTGTTCACACCGATTATTTCCGTCGAAAATGGGATTATTGCCAACATCGAAAATGGCGCTTACTCTGATCCAGTTCCCCAAGGGGTGATTTTAACCGCGATTGTGATCGGCTTTTCGATTCAAGCCCTGATGCTAGTCGGTGTGATGAAGCTAGCACGGGATCATCCGACTTTAGAAAGCAGCGAGATTGAAAAGCACAATACCCCATGAGTACATTGACGATTGTCTGGATAGCACTACCGCTATTTGTGGGGTTCAGCATTTATCTGTTCCCTAAACTTGACCGCTATCTCGCATTGGGCGTCGCCCTGGTTTCGGCTGGCTATGCATCGCAGCTATTTTTGGCTCAGTCAACCTTAACCTTGCAGTTACTGGATAGTTTCGGCGTCACCTTAATCGCTGACGAATTGAGCGGTTTTTTTATATTCACCAATGCCCTAGTCACAACCGCCGTTATCATCTATTGTTGGCACACCAATAAGACGGCGTTCTTTTTTACACAGATGATTATTTTACACGGCTGTGTTAATGCCGCCTTTGTCTGTGCCGATTTCGTCAGCTTATATGTGGCATTAGAGGTGATTAGTATTGCCGCATTTCTATTAATCGCCTATCCCCGAACCAATCGTTCGATTTGGGTAGCATTGCGTTATCTGTTGCTCAGCAATGTGGCAATGCTGTTTTATATGATAGGTGCGGGGTTGGTGTATCAGGCGAATTATTCTTTTGCTTATGAGGGTTTGAGCAATGCACCCATCGAGGCGGTTGTTCTGATCGTTTTGGGACTGCTGAGTAAAGGGGGTATTTTTGTATCGGGATTGTGGTTACCCTTGACCCACTCGGAATCTGAGACACCGGTGTCAGCGTTGCTATCGGGGGTTGTAGTAAAAGCCGGGGTGTTTCCCCTGATGCGCTTTGCTTTGATGGTGCCAGAGATTGATCCCATTGTCAGAATCTTCGGCGTAGGCACAGCTGTGCTAGGAGTCGGTTATGCCGTCTTTGAAAAAGATACCAAGCGAATGTTGGCATTTCACACGATTTCGCAGTTAGGCTTTGTCCTAGCAGCACCCGAAGTCGGTGGTTTTTATGGGCTAACCCACGGGTTAGTTAAATCAGCGCTGTTCTTAATAGCGGGAACCTTACCTAGCCGTAACCTCAAAGAACTGCACCATCAGCCGATGAATACCTCGATTTGGATTGCCCTAGTCATTGCTAGTTTCTCTATCTCCGGCTTTCCCTTATTATCGGGTTTTGGGGCGAAGGTTTTGACGATGGAAAATCTTTTGCCCTGGCAAGTGATTGGCATGAATATTGCGGCTTTGGGAACAGCAATATCCTTTGCCAAATTCATTTTTCTGCCTCACAAACCACAAGGAGAGGGAAATGTCAAGCCCGGTTTCTGGTTAGCCATGATCATATTAATCGGGGGTTTAATTTTAGCAAATGTTGTGTATTACGAGGCGTATACGGTTAAGAATATCGTGAAACCCCTAGTCACTATCGCACTTGGATGGTTGGCATATTTTTTGATTTTCAAACGACTTGCCATCAAACTCCCTCGTATGCTTGAGCAATTCGATCATCTGATTGGGATGATGAGTTTAATGTTGCTGTTGCTGTTTGGGATGGTATTCGCTTGAATTGTCTTGGCGCTATAAGTAGAAAAATGTATGTTATCAATTCTATTCTAGCTATTGTCCCCACAGTGACAAAGGACAAATAACAAAGGACAAATGACGAAAAATGATTGGACATCTGAATTTGATATTGCGATTAACCATCTGGTTTTTGCTCACCGCTAGTCTGAGTGTACCAAATATCATCATTGGCATCGCCATTGCCCTTCTCTTGCCGGGACGCCCCAAAACTCCGGAATCCTTAAAGGATTGGTTTCGGGTGCTGGGTGAGGTACTTGTGGCGATTCCCCAGGCTTATTTTGAGGCATTTGAAATTATGCTCCGTCCTCATAAGTACGAAGATGTAATTATGGAACGAGTCAAACCCCAGCGTACACCTGGACTCATTTTTCTCGATATATTTTTAATTACGTTTACACCCAAAACCATTGTTTTGAAATATCACGAGGAAGGCTCGTATGAAGTCCACAGAATTAGCCGGAGGAAACGAACATGAATTGGATTTTAATTAGCATGATTTTGGCGTTACTTATCCCCATGTATGAGGCATGGCAGGATGATGATATTTGGCAAAAAATGTTGGCATTTGCCAGTATTGCCACCAAAACCTCAATCATGATTCTGGTTGTTTCTGTCTTGCGGGATGATTGGATGATCGGAGTTGTCGGGGTGATCATCCTGAGTGTGGGGAATGCCGGATTAATGTTGTTGGCACATATCCTTAAACGAATCAATGATTCAGCGAAAGAGTCCTACTATGATCAACGTGCTTAGTTATATCTGTATCGGGTTAGGAATTGTCTTCTGGTTTTGGGGAACATTTCCGTTGATTGGTCACCGATCTGTACTCTTTAAACTGCATACTCTTTCGGTGGCAGATACTCTCGGTTCAATGAGTATTATCGTCGGATTGTTGCTAAAAATACCCAGTGAATGGCCCCTACTGATTCTTGCCATTATTTCGTTGGCGATTTGGAATACAGTGCTGGGGTATGTGTTGGCATATTGTTCGAGTAGCGGGGAGGAATTGGACTATGAATCAGAGTGATCTCTATGTGATTATCGCGCTGCTACCTTTGGCTGCCTGTATGTTAGTTTTTCAGGTGAATCCCTACCATGCTTTGGTGATTCGGGGCATTTTGGGAGCGGTGGCGGCATTGGTTTATGCGGTTTTGGGGGCGGCGGATGTGGCGTTGACCGAAGCCTTGGTGGGTACTATGCTGGCGATTACGCTGTATGCGGTGGCGGTGCGTTCATCCTTAACCCTGCGTCTGGGTGTACTTGAAGAGAGTGGCGCTAAAGCGCCGACTACGAACGATGATAGCAATCATTTTGGGCAACTGATGGATGATTTACGCACCATTTTTCGCAAACATTACATGCGTATTGAGTTAGTCCCTTACACAGATCAGCAGGCTTTGCATCGGGCGCTGATGGATAAAGAAATTCATGCCACCTGTACGCGATCGCACTTATCAGAACTGGAGCCTCAAGACCCGAAAGCACCTGAGTCTGAGACGCCATTCTATCACACCGAGACTCGGGTTCAACGTCTCTATGACATCATACGAACCGAACTGTCGTCACCCGCGACACATTTAACCTATATCAATACACCAGATTTAGGGGAGGAACATTAATGAAATGGGTTTACATTGCAGCGGGGATAGCGCTGTACGTCATATTCCTAATCACGCCCAATATGTCCAATTCGGCACCGGATTTATCGGATAAATCTATCGTCAATTTAATTGCACAAGACAGTGGAGTGTCCAATGTGGTTTCGGGTATCATTTTCCGGAATCGGCTGTATGACACAATTTTTGAAGTGGTTGTATTTACGATCGCGATTATGGGTGTCCAGTTTCTGCTGGCAGATGAAAAGCCATTCTGCACGATTTATCAGTTTACCGATCAACCCTCGGTAATTCTGGCGCGTTTGGGAGCAACCATTTCTGCCTTAGTTGGTATCGAATTAGCGATTCGGGGACATCTTAGCCCTGGTGGCGGGTTTGCGGCTGGGGTAGCTGGGGGAACCGCGATTGGTTTGGTGGCGATTACTTCATCAACAGAGTGGATGCAGGGAATCTATAAACGCTGGCACGCCTCTAGATGGGAGAAAGTTTCGGTTCTGGTTTTCATTGTCCTAGCGGTGATCACTCTGGCTGGAGTCGAGTTACCCCATGGAAACTTAGGCGCACTGCTCAGCGGCGGGATTATTCCCCTGCTCAACATTCTAGTCGCCGTAAAAGTCGCCTTGGGTTCGTGGGCGGCTATTTTAGTTTTTGTTCATTATCGGGGGTTGTTGTGATCTCAAGTCCGGTAGCATCGGTTGTGTATATTGACCCATTATTTCCGGTCAATTCCTATAATAGTAGGGTGTTGGGAAGTTTAGCCAGGAAATAAATTTCTTATCTTTAAGCTAAAGTAAGAATCGAGCTTACTACATTAAAGGCTTTCAACCTGTTAAAACTGGTTTAAGCTTTGAGCGAGTATTTTAGTTCAGGACTTTAGTTCAGGGCTTAATCAGCTTTTTAGTAGCTTACTAAAGCGCCAAGGTTGGACGATGCTGGCTCCAAGGTTTTGCGGCTTCTATTTGGGCGGCTAAACTAATAATAGTTGTTTCATCGCCAGGACGACCAACTAACTGTACCCCCAAAGGTAAACCATCGGGTGTGAAGCCTGCGGGAACAGCAATCACAGGTTGTCCAGTTACATTAAACGGGGGACAGGGGGCAATCCATTTAATGATATGCTCCAACTCCTTAGCCGCTCTTTTTTTTGCCCATTCTCCGACTCGAATCGTTGGATGCATCAAAACAGGCAACACCAACACATCAATGGGGTTTAGATCAGCAATAAGTTTTCGGGCGATCTCATGGAGTTTCATCATCGCTTGCGGATAAGCCCCACTGGGGCGAGAGCGCGATCGCGACAGTAATAAACGATTTAATTTTCCCAGAAAAATCCGGGGTACTCCCACATCAACTGTGGCTTGCCAGACGATTTTGAGCGGATCAATTATCTCGGAAAAATCCAAATCAATTGACTCAATCGAATGTCCCAGTGTTTCTAGCAATTGCACTATCTCCATAACCGCCTGGGTACAAACCGGATCAGCCTCTCCCATCGGCTTCAGGGTTGTGGCAAACCCAATGCGTAAACGCTGAGGCGGTTGCTGGGTTGCCTCGAGAAAGGAAATCGGCGGAGTTGGCAACCAGTAAGGATCGCCGGAAACATAGCCAGACATGACATCCAGCAAAGCAGCCGCGTCAGCCACCGTGCGAGCGATGACTCCCTCTACACCCAAGCCACCGACTTTTTCCCCTAAAGGTGCTGATGAGACACGTCCCCGTGATGGTTTAATCCCGACTAAGCCACAGCAGGCTGATGGAATCCGCACCGAGCCTCCTGCATCTCCTCCATGAGCGATCGGGCAAAGCCCTGCGGCTACGGCTGCTGCTGAGCCGCCACTGGAACCACCGGAGGAGTAGGTTAAATTCCACGGATTACGGGTGGGCGGAAATCCTTTTGATTCCGGGTAGGGAGACGTGCCAATTTCTGAGGTTGACGTTTTGCCCAGAATCGTGAAACCGGCTTGGCGAATCTTAGTCACTACACCAGCATCTTCTGTGGCGATGCGCTTTTTCAATAAGTGAATACCGTAGGTGCAGGGGACTCCAGCTACGGGAGATAAGTCTTTAATCGCAACGGGAACGCCAAAGAATGCGGGGAGGGAAGAGGGTTCTGTACTTGGGGCGGCTAATTGTTCCGTTTTGGCTGTCGCCTCTGCTATGGCTTCCTCTGCCATCACAGTAAAAAAGCTATTTAGGGAACTGTCAAGTTGTTGAATACGATCTAGGTAAAGCTGGGTGAGTTCTAGGGGAGAAATTACCTTATCGCGAATCAGCCGAGCCTGCTCCAATGCTGGGGTAAATGCTAGATCAATCGAATCCATGATTATAGATTTTATTTAATTATGGGAAGATTGTGGCACAGATCATGAGTCGAGCAGAGTCGTTAAGGAGCAAGGATTTCATTCATCTGTTACCTTTGCTCGCATTGCTTTAATCTGCGATCGCCTACTTTTGCTATCTAGACGTTTGCATTGAGAACTTCGAGTGGGCTGGCTGGGTTTCCGGCGTTTGGGAAGCGCGATCGCACTCTTAATCAACTCTTGCAGTCGCAGCCGCGCCTCTTCCCGATTCTGCTGTTGGCTGCGGTGTTCGTGGGCTTTGATGATAATCACCCCGTCTTTGGTAATGCGCTGATCGGAACGTTTCAACAGCCGCTCTTTGTAGCGATCGGGCAGCGAGGAAGCCTGGATGTCAAAGCGCAGGTGAATGGCACTCGCCACTTTATTGACATTTTGTCCCCCTGCCCCTTGAGAGCGTACCGCACTCATCTCAATCTCATCCTCTGGAATACTCACAGTATTAGAAATTTGTAGCATAATTTAACAATCGCCTAGAAATGAGTTACATCAGTATTTGAGCAGATTTTACCCAGGTTTGCCTTTAGTGATTGTCTTCCAGCAGACCGAGTTGTCACCCAAACAAGCCGATGGATCGATTGAATTTCAAGGTACTCCAGCAATTTTGGACGATCGCCAAATCCTACTGGTTAGGGGATGAGAAATGGCTTGCCAGAGGGTTACTCCTGAGTGTGGTGCTGTTTCTGCTAGCCTATACGGGATTGAGTGTCCTACTCAACAACAAGCGAGGGGTATTAATCTCAGCCCTTTCCGCCCAGGATAAATCCCGCTTCTGGCAAACGGTGATTATTTTCATCGGCGTGCTGGTGATTTATGCACCTCTATTGGCGGGTTATACCTATCTACGCGATCGCCTCAGCCTGCAATGGCGTAAATGGCTCACCCATCGATTCGTGGATAACTATTTTCGCGATCGCGCCTATTACAATTTGCATATCGGTAAAACCGAGATTGATAACCCAGATCAGCGGATTGCTGAGGATGTCAGGAGTTTTACCCAAGAGTCTCTCACCTTTTTGCTGGTGCTGGTGGAGTCGGTGCTGTCGGTGATTGCGTTCAGTAGTGTACTCTGGGGCATTTCTAAACCCCTGGTGTTTTTTCTGGTGCTGTATGCTCTAATCGGAACCCTGGTGACGACGTTTGTATATTGCTCTATCCTAACACCCACCTTGAGGTTGATGAGCAACAGTTGAAACAAGTTTTAGAGCAGGTGAATTTAGCGGGTTTAGATGAACGGTTTGGCGGGTTTGATGCCGAACAGGATTGGGCTGATGTCCTCTCTTTGGGCGAACAACAACGGTTAACCTTTGCCCGGTTGCTACTGAACAAACCTCAGTATGCTATTCTGGACCAAGCAACCAGTGCCTTGGATCTGGGGAATGAGGAACGGTTATATAAACATTTGCAGGCGAAAGGGACGACTTTTTTGAGTGTGGGGCATCGCTCGACGTTGGCAAATTACCATCAGTCTTTGCTGGAACTTTCTCAGGATAAAACCTGGCAGTTCAAAGAACCGCTGGCTGGGGTTAAAGACTAATCGGAGTACCAGCAAGGGACTCAAGTCCCTTGCTAATAGCTTAAGTCCTCTAAAGAGGACTGCAATCCTCTCCGCCAGTCCGTTTCAACGGACTTTGGCTATGAGACAGGGGTTTGAACCTTTGGCGGGATAACAACGGGTTAGGATTTAGGGTAGTGGGTTCTTATGGAAGTATGGCAAAGCAGAAAAATCCCCTCACGGGAGAAGCACTGATAAAAGAAGTCTGTCGGCGGATTCGGGTTGCCCGTAGCTACTGGGATGCTCATAATAGCGCTGCCTGTCGGGGAGAGCGAGAACGCGCTTTAGCCCTTTACAACACGCTGACTAAAGAACAAAAAGAGCAGATTCCCCAGGTATTGCGGGTGTGGCTACGCTACCGTAGTGAAAAGTATTTTGGCGCACATCGAACGCCGCCTAACTCGAAACGCAAGTCGGAATAGAATGATGCCGACATTTATGTCAAGAAGATATTTCATTCCAGGGGTTCGCGTTCAGGTTTTGCCTAAACTTAATGGTTGTCTTCAAGAAAATGGTTATGAGTGCTTTTGAAACTTACATCCGAGATTTGCAGGAAATTCGAGCGACGGGAGCAGCCGTTAAAGAGACATCCTATTATGGGGCGTTAGAGAAACTGTTGAACGAGTTAGGCAAAACGCTGAAGCCGAAAGTACGCTGTGTAATGCAATTGAAGAATATCGGCGGGGCGGGAATGCCTGATGGCGGTTTGTTTACTGCCAGTCAGTTTCAAAGGAAATCGCCTGACGCGCCCACGAATCCCACCAATCCAGAGCGAGGTGTGATTGAGATTAAGGGTACTGGGGATGATGCTTGGGTAGTTGCAGAAACGAAGCAGGTTTCTAAATATTGGGATAAGTATCGTCAGGTATTGGTCACAAACTATCGAGATTTCGTGCTGATTGGGCAAGATGCCAATGGACAACCCTGCACTCTGGAAACCTATCGTTTAGCCAAGAATGAGGCGGAGTTTTGGGAAAAGGCGAAGAATCCCAAGCAATTCGCTAGGGAGCAGGAGGAACAATTCACAGAATATCTGAAGCGGGTGATGCTCCAGTCTGCCAGTATTGCCACGCCCAAGGATCTTGCCTGGTTTCTGGCTTCTTACGCCAAGGATGCCAAGGCACGGATTGAGAAAACCGATATACCTGCATTAGAAACGCTGCGTAAGGCGTTAGAAGAAGCATTAGGAATTACGTTTACGGGGGATAAAAAAGATTCCAAGAAGGGAGAGCGATTCTTCAAGTCCACTCTGATTCAAACGCTGTTTTATGGCATTTTTTCCGCGTGGGTGTTGTGGCACAAGCAGCAGGAAAAGGGGCGGTTTGACTGGCGCGTAGCAGGTTATTATCTGCACGTTCCAATGATTAAAGCGTTGTTTGAGAAGGTAGCAACCCCAACCCATGTTCGCAGACTGGATTTAGAGGAAGTGTTGAACTGGACAGGGGAAGCGTTGAATCGAGTTGATCGTACCTCTTTCTTTTCTAAATTTGACGAGGGGCAGGCAGTTCAGTATTTCTATGAGCCATTTTTGGAGGAGTTTGATCCAAAGTTACGCAAAGAATTTGGAGTCTGGTACACACCGCCTGAGATAGTGCAATACATGGTGGCGCGGGTAGATACGGTGCTGCGGGAAGAGTTGCAGGTTGAAGACGGATTAGCTGACTCAAATGTGTATATTCTTGACCCCTGTTGTGGGACGGGTGCTTATTTGGTGGAAGTGTTGCAGCGGATTAATGCCAATTTGCAAGACAAGGGCATGGGGGCGCTGGTGGGTTCGCAACTGAAAGCGGCAGCCATGAATCGGGTGTTTGGCTTTGAGATTTTGACAGCCCCGTTTGTGGTAGCACATCTACAGTTGGGTTTGCTGTTACAAAATTTGGGTGTGCCGTTGAGTGATGAACAGGAACGGGTAGGCGTGTATTTGACAAATGCGCTCACGGGTTGGGAACCACCGAAAGAACCGAAACAATTGCTGTTATTCCCGGAGTTGGAAGAAGAACGGGATGCAGCAGAAAAGGTGAAGCGAGATAAACAAATTTTGGTAATCTTGGGAAATCCTCCCTATGACGGTTTCGCGGGAGTTGCGATTGGTGAAGAAAGAGATTTATCAAATGCTTATCGCACGACTAAGAAAGCACCGAAACCAAAAGGTCAAGGATTAAACGAACTTTATGTTCGCTTCTTTCGTATGGCAGAACGACGCATTGTAGAGAATACGGGAAAAGGGGTTGTTTGCTTCATATCAAATTATTCCTATCTGGATGGGCTTTCGTTTACGGGAATGCGAGAGCGATATCTAGAAGTATTTGATGATATCTGGATTGATTGCTTAAACGGTGACAAGTTTGCAACTGGAAAAATAACACCGGAAGGCGAACCCGATCCCAGTATTTTTTCAACAGAATGGAACAAAGAAGGTATTCAAGTTGGCACCGCTATAGCTCTACTTCTCCGTAAAGAAAATCATCAACCGAGCGATACAGTTAAATTCCGCAATCTTTGGGGTGTAACCAAACGGCAACAACTTCTAGAGTCTCAAGAACAGGATGATAAAATATACCAAGAGGTGAAGCCTGCGATCGCACTCGGTTTACCCCTCAAACCAAGAAACTTTAGCACTGGTTATCCCGATTATCCAATTCTACCAGAAATATTTCCAACATTCTTCCCTGGCGTGCAAACAAAGCGTGATGAACTCGTAGTAGATATTAATCGAGCTGATTTACAAGTCAGAATAAAGCAATATTTTGATCCATCTATCAGTAATGAGGAAATGAAAATAATTTGTCCTCGTTCGATGGAGACAACAAATAGATTTGATGCAAACAAATCGCGTGAGTATCTTTTGCGTCGTGGCTTTCTACCTGAATATATTGTTCGTTTTTGCCATCGCCCTTTCGATATCCGCTGGATTTATTGGGAACCAGAAACTAGATTACTGGGTGAAAAAGTGTCAGCTTACTTTTCTCATGTAGTTGAGGGAAATGCTTGGATCATTTCTCAGCAGAAGCCAAGGCGGAACTGGTCAAAACCACAATTTATTCGTAATCTAGGTTGTTTAGATTTAATGGATCGTGGTGCAAGTTGTATTCCACTATTTCTTAAGCAAGATGAGAATAAGCTTGATCTTTATTTAAACGATGAGCGCAAACTACAAAATGGCTTAAATCTCAATCTCTCTGACAAAGCAGTTGAATATTTGAAGACCATTAGAACGATTGAAGATGCAGAACATCTTTTCTATCACGTTATTGCAATTCTTCACGCCCCCAATTATGCAACCGAAAATGATGGCGCATTAAGGCAAGACTGGGCGCGAATTCCCTTGCCCGACAACTGTGACACCCTAATCGCCTCTGCAAACCTTGGTCGTCAAATTGCCGCACTCCTCGATCCAGAGACTCCCGTTGGAGGTGTCACTTCTGGCAAACTTCTTCCTGAACTAAAAGCGATCGCTGTTGTTTCCCGTGTTGGCACTGGCAACCTTAACCCAAATACCGACTTTGCCCTTACCGCAGGTTGGGGATATGCCGGACAAAAGGGTGTCACCATGCCCGGAAAAGGGAAAGCGATTGATCGCCCCTACACACCAGAAGAACAAACTGCGATAGCACAAGTCATTGAGCAACTTGGTACAGCCACCTATGACATTTACCTCAACGACATCGCCTACTGGAAAAACATTCCCGATCGCGTGTGGGATTACACGCTTGGCGGGTATCAAGTCATCAAAAAATGGTTGAGTTACCGAGAGGAGAAATTGTTAGGGCGATCGCTTAAACCAGAAGAAGTTATTGAAGTGACCCAAATAGCAAGACGCATTGCTGCAATTTTGTTACTAGAACCTGAATTAGATTCAAATTATGAAGCAGTGAAACAATCAACTTACCAATGGTCAAATCAAGGAGAAATATCCTTGGAGCCTTGACCAGACATTTGTATCAAGAAGATATTTCATTCCAGGGGTTCGCGTTCAGGTTGTTCGTTTTGAGGATGTCTAATAAATGAGTCATCCTGGATGCATCCGTAAAACTGTGAAAGAGGTGCTGCTTCAACCCCTTTTGGTAGTGTCGTTTGATAGACAATGACAACCTCAATATTCGTATTTCTCATGTCAGGTAAATAAACCTTCAAAAGACCATCGCTACCGATATGAGATTTTAGAGTGATGCTCTGCATCGTTCTCCCTCCGTACCTATAAACTGATTCTCTCTCCCAATTCTGGCAAAATTCCCTGCAACTGGACTATAGCCACTTCCAGTTTTGCCGTACTTTAATACTTTCCATCCTAGTTGGCTCCGTGCGGACAACCTAAAACCCTAATACACCGGAAAACATTTGGAGTCTTTAGGGTTAGGATTTTTGCAAGTGAGTAGTGAGGAGGTGGAAAGGAATTTGCCAGAGGTTTTGAGTCGAATTCGCGGGGAGTTTGGACACCCTCATCCCCCTTTGAAAGGGCTATCCCTTATACGCATCTTTCTTGACAATCCTGAAAGCCTTGTTTCACAAGGCTTTCAAGTTCGAGTCATTCCACTATACTTGACAAATCACCAAAAACCATTATTGATAAAAATCAAGTTTTATTGAGAATTGGCTATGTAGGAATGGGGGTTGGAGAGGGCGAGAGCGATCGCTCTCGCTAATGTTAAGAAAGATATGGGTAATGCATAGTTTAAAGGGGGGGAGGGAGAAAGGGAACCGGACAGCGCATTAATTTCTTCCTTTCCTATCAAGGGAGAAGGGGAACCGGACAGCGCATCAATTTCTTTCTCTCCTATCAAGAGAAAAGAGAACTAAAAACAAGCTTTATTCCCTCTATTATTCACTGAGAAGACATAACCTAAAGTCACTTTTATGCTCCCCTTTCCCGTGCAACAAAAGCGAAGTATCCTCTGCCCTCCCCCGTGGAACAAAGGCGAAGCATCCCCTGGCTTCCCCCTTTTTAAGGGGACGGAAGGGGGATCTCAAGGAGGACGGAAGCGGGCTCTCAAGGGGGACGGAAGCGGGATCTATAAAGGGGGAAAGAGGGGGGTGGGAGAGGGGCAGAGGGAGAGGGGGAAAATGCCACAACCCGCCACCATGCGTTGATAGGCCAGAAAGGACGGGGTTCGGGTGAAGAACACGCGCTTACGCACTCAAAGCGGTATCCTCCATCCCATAGCGGGTATTTTTGCCCGTGCGTTTGTCCGGTAGTGACGACAAACGCTGGCGAAACGAACCGACGATGGTGTCGAACAAACCCCGTTCTTGCAACCGCTCTAGCTCTGCTGGCTCTCTCAGATGTCATGACAATACCGAGATTCCCAGTGCTTGAACAGCTTCTTGCCAAAATGAGAATTGCTGGGATTTTGAGTCAGAACGTGTGCGCGTGCAGTACCTCCATCACGTCACAGATATAGGCGATGCCCGAATAATCGTCGAAAAACTGCGCTGCGACCTCATCCGAAATCTTCACAGCCATATCCCGATTGGGGGTGAGTACCTCGAACTTTACATTCGAGAAGGCGTCGGAAACGGTGGGTTGTCCCGACGAGCGCACGCCGCGACTGCCTTTACCGCCAGCGGCCACCACCGTATAACCGGTAGCCCCGGCTTCGTCGATGATCTTGGCGACCTTTTTCAGTAGCACCTTTTCCGTGACGATGACGAGCTTGCTGGCTTTCTGGGTCATGTAGGTTACCTCTTGATGCTTTCTGTTACGACAATTCAAGGCAAGACTCTATGGTTTTGCTTTGAACAATATCTTTAAGATTATGCCAAAGATCGGCGAATCCACTACCCTCTGTTGAGAAAGATTGACTCAGATTAGCGGAAGCATTTTATAAAAAACACTTATCCTTTTGGCGCTATGACCACCATTCAACATCAGATTGCAGGGGGCAAGTGCCCGCCACCTCCACACACATTCGATCAGCATGGAGCGTACATAATGAACAAGTTTGACTCAACTAAACTGCGGACCAAATTTGACAACACCAGCGAAGGCTGGCTCGTGCAAGTCTATGGGCGCGATCGCCGCCTGCTGTGCGTGCTAGAGTCGTCTCACGCCTGGACTTTTTTGTTGGGCTGTGGGTTCGGTCTCCTACTGGCGGTGGGGTGGTTTAACCTCGCCAGTTACAGTCCGTCTACGACTTATGAGCCGGCAACAACTCCCCCCGAAATGTGGATTGATTAGCTCAGCCATTGCTAGAAGAGTGGTGCCCACGCAACTCTTTTTTTCTGAGAATAAAAGGAAAACTTATGATTTGAATTGGACATTTCCATGTAGAGCGATCGCAAATTTGTGCGGATTTTAAGATAAACTTAAGCACATGAAGATTTGGGTCTTATATAGATCTTGATCTTTAGGAGATGCTGCGGGACAGGTATTCGCGTAACACCTGTGCTGCAGGGGTGTAGCTGTGCACCCCCACTTTCTTCGACTTTTAACCAATTTCACTTATCACAATCACCACTCCCCCAGTCAGGGGAGATGGATGGAGGTATTCATGGCAAATTTCTCTCGCATGTCTCGTCGGAACTTTCTGTACACTGCCGGCGCTTCCGCAGCCGGCTCTATTGTAATTCCAAGTAGCAACCAACAGCAACAACCATTTTCCGTTGCTGAAGCGCGATGAATGACCGCTCCCCATCTGAGTGAGTACCCGAAAACGCTTTCCCAGATGCATCGCTCGGATTTTACGAACCAATTGCTGGTAAACCATGGCAGCAACAAGCCATTGCCAATGAATCACTACTGATTAGCGCGATCATTTGCGCTCGCCGGAGCGAAACCTTATCTTCTAGCACACGACGCACCGGGATGCAGATACATTCTTAGTGGCGGGTTGACTCGCTGCTAACCCGGATGCGTGAAACCAGCTACCCAGGATTCGAGGCCACGCTTGCCTGCCGTCCTGACCCCTAAAATCTAACTAAAGAGGAATTACAACGTGGATTTCTTGTCCGATTTCTTGACGAAATTTGGGGCGCAGTTGCAGTCCCCGACACTCGCCTTTCTGATTGGTGGTATAGTCATTGCCGCCCTCGGTAGCAAACTGGAAATTCCAGATGCGATCTATAAGTTCATCGTCTTCATGCTGCTCATAAAAGTCGGCTTGAGCGGCGGCATTGCGATCCGCAATTCCAATATAACGGAGATGCTGTTGCCCGCGCTGTTCGCCGTGGTAACGGGGATGCTTATCGTGTTCATCGGGCGCTACACGTTGGCCAAGCTGCCGGGCATCAGAACCGTGGATGCCGTTGCGACCGCGGGCTTGTTCGGTGCCGTGAGTGGCTCTACCCTCGCCGCCGGCATAACGGTACTGGAAGCGCAAGGCATGGAATACGAGCCCTGGGCCGGCGCACTCTATCCATTCATGGACATCCCAGCGCTCGTGACTGCGATCGTCGTAGCCAGCATTTATACCAACAAGCAAAAGTCTCTCAGCAAGGAGGAGTATCTCAGCAAGCAGTCGGTTGCCGCAGGCGGGTCCAGCGAGCAGGAGTATCCCACCACCAGGCAGGAGTATCGCAGCCAGCAGCGCATTACCGCAGGCGGGTATCCCCGCAAGCAGCGCGAGCGGGTCAAAATATGGCCCATCGTGAAGGAAAGCCTCGAGGGCTCTGCCCTATCGGCACTGCTACTCGGCCTCGCTCTAGGCATCCTAACCCAGCCGGAAAGTGTCTTTGAAAGCTTCTACGAGCTCCTCTTCCGCGGTCTGCTTTCGATACTGATGCTGGTAATGGGTATGGAGGCCTGGTCAAGGATTGGCGAGCTGCGCAAGGTGGCTCAGTGGTACGCCGTATATGCCTTGGTGGCGCCGCTGCTGCATGGGCTCATAGCCTTCGGTCTCGGCATGATTGCCCACTACGCCACGGGATTCAGCCCTGGCGGCGTCGTGATCCTGGCCGTCATCGCCTCCTCCAGTTCAGACATCTCAGGGCCGCCCACCTTACGAGCCGGTATCCCGACAGCCAATCCCTCCGCCTACATCGGCGCGTCCACAGCCGTCGGCACGCCGGTTGCGATTGCCTTGGGAATACCGCTCTACATCGGTCTCGCCCAGGCACTGATGGGCGGCTGATTCCAGACGGGTCGCGGTCTGCCGGGGCTCCCCAGGTCCTGCGACCAACGCGGCGGCTATGTCAAGGTCTGCGTCGTCTCCATTGAACAGACCCCAACTAATTACGTCATAAGCGATGGTGAAAGCCCTCGTGATTTATCCGAGGGATGAAACCGAGCAAGTCGTAAAGACAGCGGGATTTATCCCGCAATAACATTCTTAAGTGATATAATATAACCATAAGTAGAGATACAGTTAGGTCTTGACCTAGCCTAGGTCAGTAGGGCGTTTTTGACTGCGCCATCCAGGGTTTTTCTCTGGAAC
>NZ_JAVKEW010000034.1:0-28819 GCF_040226375.1 Coleofasciculus sp. G2-EDA-02
TATAAACGGACGTGGAGAGGGTGTAAGACCTCATTTGGAGGCAACCTTCAGCGAAGCGTCAACCCCAATCAGCGACCACCCCTAAAAAGGTGGCGTGGTGAGGAATCCCCCGCGCTCTTTAGCCGGGGGAGGATGTCAAAACAGAAGGTTGATCAAATTCTGGAATGGATTAGCACACAAAACCAGTAATTAGCTAGAGGGACCACTATTGTAGAGACGTTGCATGCAACGTCTCTACATCAATAAGGAGGGGAAGGTAGACAAGTAAAAGAAAACCTATTCACAGGTAAATTCAATCTAACTTTTCAAAGCTAGCTATTATACCAGCTTTTTTAGTATAGGTGATTAGTATGGTTTAATGTAGCCTATTCCCGGTTCCCTGACAAATGACAAATGACGTAATTGGTATTGACTTAGGCGGAACGGCGATTAAGCTGGGGCGCTTCCAGAAAGATGGCACTTGCGTCCAATCTTTAACTGTGGCGACACCTCAACCCTCAACCCCCAAAGCTGTGGTTGAGGTAATGGCAGACGCGATCGCACAACTTAATCCTAACCATAGCGTTATTGCTATTGGTGTGGGTACTCCAGGACCTGCGGATGCCGCCGGAAGGATTGCTAGAGTGGCGATTAACCTCAACAATTGGCACGATATTCCCCTAGCCGATTGGTTAGAAGCCAAAACAGGTTGCCCGACGATTATCGCCAATGATGCCAATTGTGCGGGTTTAGGTGAAGCTTGGTTAGGTGCAGGACGTCCATTTCGCCATCTGATTATGCTCACATTGGGTACTGGTGTTGGTGGGGCGATTATTCTCGATGGGAAACTCTTTGTCGGTTCCCAAGGCGCAGCCGGGGAGTTGGGGTTAATCACGTTAAATCCAGAAGGTCCTGCTTGTAATAGTGGCAATCAAGGATCTTTGGAACAATATTTATCCATTGGTGCGATTCGCCGCCGTATCGGAAAAGAACCGGCTGAACTGGGTCGTTTGGCAAACGGAGGCAATCTGGAGGCGTTAAATTTCTGGAAATA
Source organism: Coleofasciculus sp. G2-EDA-02 (assembly GCF_040226375.1). Classification (NCBI taxonomy): domain Bacteria; kingdom Bacillati; phylum Cyanobacteriota; class Cyanophyceae; order Coleofasciculales; family Coleofasciculaceae; genus Coleofasciculus; species Coleofasciculus sp. G2-EDA-02. The sequence continues at coordinate 1,034 of NZ_JAVKEW010000034.1, forward strand.
TTACGGACGGGATTTAGGCGCAGGATTGGCGAGTTTGATTTATGTCCTCACTCCAGAAGCGATTATTATTGGCGGTGGAGTTAGTGCCAGTGCCAATTTTTTCTTGCCAGCAGCCTGGGCAGAAATTGAACGTCGAGTGTTACCCAGTTCTCGTACAGGTTTACAGTTACTCACGGCTACTCTAGGGAATCAAGCGGGAATGGTCGGGGCTGCTAAATTAGCCTTACAAATGAGAAATGATGAACTATGATTAATTATTAGATCAAGTAAACGTTCCTATCGATGCCGTTATGCCCCAAACACACATCAGATTTGATTGGGCGATTAAAAAATTACTGAGAAACAAAGCGAATTATGTCGTTTTGGCAGGTTTCTTGAGCGAGTTATTGGGGAAACCCATCAATATTCAATCAATACTCGAAAGTGAAAGCAATCAACAAACCGAGGATGAAAAGTTAAGTCGAGTCGATATTCTCGCGGAAAATGACCAGGGTGAATTGATTCTCATTGAAGTGCAAAACAATACAGAGCAAGATTATTTTCATCGGATGCTCTACGGCACAGCCAGATTAATTACCGACTTCCTGGAAAAAGGAGAACCTTACGGTAACGTCAAAAAAGTCTATTCAGTGAACGTCGTCTACTTTTCTCTGGGACAGGGGAATGATTATATTTATAAAGGAATATTAGATTTTCGGGGTTTGCACCTAGAAGACCGTTTAGGACTATCAATAAACCAGCAGAACCTGTTTAATATCCAAGACGTATATGAGATTTTTCCGGAGTATTATGTAATTAAAGTAAATAACTTTAATGATGTCGCGAAAACTACCCTAGATGAATGGATATATTTTTTGAAAAAGAGCCAAATCAAAGATGAATTTACCGCCCAAGGTTTAGCGGAAGCGAAGGAAAATTTACTCATCGATAGCTTGAGTGAAGAAGAAAGAGCCAACTACCTGAGATTTATGGAAAATCGACGCTATGAAATCAGCATGCTACAAGGTTCGCGATCAGAGGGAAGATTAGAGGGTTTAGAAGAGGGACTCAAGGAGGGAATAGAGCAAGGGAAACAGCAGGAAAAGATTAACATAGCCAGAACATTAAAACAAAGAGGGGTTGATCTTGACACAATTGCAGAAGGAACAGGATTGACTATACAAGAAATTGAGAAACTGTAGCGACTTTAGATGAGACTAGCTAACTCCTCATCACTCCAAATCATACCAAATCCGCCTTTATTACCCCCTTTTGCCACGGCGATTGAAATCGCTGCTACACAAACTTTCGTCCGCCTGCGCGGACTGGTTTATAACGGGGGTAGCGTTCCCCGGATTTGGTATCAAAGTGCAAATGACAAAATCAATGAACAATAGCCATACTTCGGGTTTCAATTTATCTACGGCAACAGATACAGCGCGTTTCAAGTTCGTGAGGTACATTGTTTTCCGTTCTTATCAAGAAAGCAGAATTAGTCTAAACTTCAGTTTCACCTGAATTTCATCTGTCCTTTGGTAGACTGGGGAAGATTTCCGTAAACCCAGAGCGAGTGAACCATGCGTTATCGGCACAAAGCCTTACTAGAATCTGTCCTGATTACCACCCTGCTGCTGTCTATGCCTAATGTGGCTTTTTCCCATGTCGGACATGGGGATGAGTTTCAAGCTACAGGGGGTGTGGAACGAGTACAGGTGAATGCTGAAACTGATCAGATGTTGGGCATTGTTGTCACACCGATCACTCAATCCGCTGAGGGTGGAGCAGGGGTGATGGTTCCTATCACGGCATTGGTGGATGCTGATGGCAAGCAGCTCGTCTTTGTGCAGTATGAGAATTTTTATGAGCCAGTTGAAATTACCACAGGTGCAACTCAGGGCGAACTGATCGAAGTCACCGCAGGATTGTCGGTTGGGGAGAAGCTCGTCACCCAAGGTGGTTTGTCACTTTATGCCGAATCTCGCAAAACCAAAACGGCTGATTCAGCGACTAACCCCGATGCGATCGCATCTCCTAAAACCGATGCAGCTCATGCTCAGGTAGATGCCCAAGGAATCCCTCATAGCCACGATGCTGCTGGTAATATGACCCAAAAACCTGGGGAAGTCGCACCGCAAGAGGGTGGATTTCCGATGAAGATTTTAGCTGCTGTTGGTGGCGGAGCCGTGGTGTTAGTTGGTGCGATCGCTTTTATAGGGGGCAATCGTAAGAAAAAGAATGTCTTTTCTGACAAAAGAGGGGGCTTCTAATCTAAAATGTTTAACACGATTCTGAATCAGACGCTCAAAAACGCGATCGCTCATCGGTGGTTCATCGTTATGGGTGCCATTGTGATTACCTTGTGGGGTGTTGTTAGTATCACCCAGATGCCCCTAGATGTGTTTCCTGAATTTGCACCGCCTCAAGTCGATATTCAAACTGAAGCAACGGGATTGGCTCCAGAGGAGGTGGAAACGCAAATTACTGTACCCATTGAAAGTGCGGTGAATGGCTTACCCGGAGTGACGACGGTGCGATCGTCTTCTAAGGTAGGGCTATCGATGGTGCAGGTAGTCTTTGACCAAGATGCTGATATTTACAAAGCGCGGCAATCGGTAACAGAACGGCTCCAGCAAGTCACGAATCAGCTTCCAGAAGGCACGCATCCGCCAGAAATTTCGCCACTGGTATCCCCGTTGGGTACAATTTTGCAGTATGCCTTTACTGTAAACGGGCAGGGGGAAACCTCGCTGATGGAACTGCGCCGACTGGTGGAAGTCACCCTCAGCAATCAGATTCTGTCAGTACCGGGTGTCTCTCAAGTTACCATTTATGGGGGAGATGAACGCCAAGAACAAGTGCTGGTCGATCCGGCAAAACTGCGATCGCGTAATGTCTCTCTCACCGAAGTCACCAATGCCGCAAGCGGCGCGAATTCCAATGCTCCTGGTGGTTTCCTGATTGGTGGGGGTCAAGAACTGCTGGTGCGCGGCATTGGGCAGATCCAATCCATTGAAGACTTGCAGCAATCTGTGGTGAAGGTGCAGGATGGTCAACCCATTCTGCTCCAAGATGTGGCAGAGGTCAAAACCGGGGCAGCCTTGAAGCGCGGGGATGCCAGTTTTAATGGGCAGCCTGCGGTGGTGCTGATGATTAATAAACAGCCTGATGTGGATACTCCCACCGTCACTAAAGCGGTGGAAGCCGTGATGCGATCGTTACAGCCAACCTTTCCTGCTGATGTACAAGTGGCACGAACCTTTCGCCAGTCTAACTTCATTGATGCGGCGATTCGCAATGTCAGTGGTTCACTGATTCAAGGCATCATCATTGTATCGGTGATCATGCTGCTGTTTTTGATGAATTGGCGCACGGCGGTGATTACGCTGAGTGCGATTCCCCTATCTTTGTTGGTTGGGTTACTCTTGATGAAAGCCTTTGGCTTGGGCATCAATACGATGACATTGGGTGGATTAGTGGTTGCCATTGGCTCCGTTGTGGATGATGCCATTGTGGACATGGAAAACTGCTATCGTGGACTCCGCACGAATCAAGCCCAGGGTAATCCTAAGCATCCCTTTCAAGTTGTCTATGACACCTCTGTCGCAGTACGGTTGGCGGTAATTTTTTCCACCGTGATCATCATTGTGGTATTCGCACCGATTTTTAGTTTGACTGGCGTGGAGGGACGTATTTTTGCGCCGATGGGGTTGGCATATTTGCTGTCAATCGCAGCTTCTACGCTGGTGGCTATGACCCTTTCTCCTGCCCTTTGTGCGATTTTGCTGGCAAATCAAACCTTGCCCCAGGAAGGCACGTTTGTGTCCCGATGGGCAGAACGGCTCTATCGCCCGTTGTTGAATGTTTCGTTGCGATCGCCCCAAATTATTTTAAGCGTGGCACTGGCGGCTTTAGTGGCGGCTTGTGCGATCGTTCCTTCCCTAGGGCGGGTGTTTCTGCCGGAATTCCAGGAAAAATCGATGGTTAACTCGATGGTGTTATTTCCGGGTGTTTCGCTAGATATGACGAATCGGGCAGGGATGGTGCTGTACAATTCCCTTAAGGACAATCCCCTGTATGAATGGGTGCAGGTACGGGCAGGACGCGCTCCTGGGGATGCTGATGGGGCTGGAGTGAGTATGGCACACGTTGATGTGGAACTGAGTGATCGGGCGCTAAAAGACCGGGAAGCCAGCGTTAAACAACTGCGTGAAGCCTTCCTGAAGCTGCCCGGTGTCGCCCCTAATATTGGCGGATTTATCTCCCACCGCATGGATGAGGTACTCTCTGGAGTTAGAAGTGCGATCGCGATAAAAATCTTTGGTCCGGATTTGATCGAACTCCGCCAGATTGGTGAACAGGTGCGCGATGTTATCGATCCGATTCCTGGGGTTGTAGATTTGCAGCTTGAACCCCAACTGCCCATACGTCAGGTGCAAATCCAATATGATCGGGCGGCGGCGGCGACGTATGGATTGAGTATGGAACAATTGTCAGAGGTGGTAGAAACGGCTCTGAATGGTCGAGTGGTGTCCCAGGTAGCAGAAAACCAACAGCTTATTGATATCTCCGTCTCACTGACAGAAAAGGCGCGTAATAGTTTAGATGCGATTGGTGGGATTCCCCTCTCCACTCCCACGGGAGAAACCATCCCCCTGAGTACCGTGGCTAAAGTAGATTACGGCATGGGCGCGAATGTGGTGAATCGGGAAGATGTTTCCCGCTTAATTGTTGTTTCCGCTAACGTTGCTGAACGGGATTTGGGCAGTGTTGTTGGTGATATTCAAGCTCAAATTCGCCAAAACGTACAGTTGCCTAATGGCTATTTTATCCAGTACGGCGGACAGTTTGAGTCGGAGGAACGGGCTACTAATAACCTGCTGGTGTATAGTATTCTGGCGGCGATCGTCATTACCGTGTTGATGTTCTTTTCGGTTAAATCCCTTCCTGCTACGCTCGCGATCATGATTAACTTACCCTTGGCATTAGTGGGAGGCATTGTCTCGATCGCGCTGACTGGCGGTGTGATTTCGGTGGCATCTCTGATTGGCTTTATCACCCTGTTTGGTGTTGCTGTTCGCAATGGTTTGTTACTGGTAGATAATTACAACAACAAGTTTGCTCAGGGAATGTACCTTAAAGATGTAATTGTCAACGGTTCTCTAGAACGAGTAAACGCCATCTTGATGACAGCACTCACTTCTGCATTGGGGATGCTACCGTTAGCGATCGCGAGTGGCGCTGGAAATGAGATTTTACAACCGTTAGCAATTGTGGTTTTAGGAGGTTTGTTTACCTCTACAGCCTTGACATTATTGGTGATTCCTGCACTTTATGCCAAATTTGGCAAGCGGTTGATACCCAAACAAAAAAACAAGGTGGTTAAGACGAGTTTTCCGGTGAATACCACACCGCAATCATCGGTAGATTCACTGTTGTAGAGCTTTTACTAGATTGGGGTTTCCATCCGTTCAATAATCCGTCTCCATCCGTTCATTAATCCGTCTGTAGGGGCGCACGGCGTGCGCCCATTCCCCAACGATTCCCCAACGATTCCCCAAGGATTCCTCAAGGATTACCCAAGGATTCCCCGACGCTTCCCAGGTGTGCGCTCTTTACAGGGGTAACCGGGTAAGGTACAGGCGTGAGGGCGCAAGCCTTAGGCGTGAGGGCGCAAGCCTTGCGCCCCTACGAAAAAACCGCGATCGCACGCGGGTTATCTTAAACTGAAGTTCCCCACCGTTCACTTTAATTGTCCCCACCGACTAAAAACACAATGTCACATCAACTCACAATCACCTACCCAGAAACCTTTCCCGATGCCTTACAACAAACTAGAGAACAGTTTGAACAAGAGGCAAAATGGGCAATGGCAGTGAAACTTTTTGAGATGAAACGCCTATCATCGGGAATGGCAGCCGCATTAATTGGCACGGATAGAGTTTCATTCCTGCTTAACTTAAATCGTTATGGTGTGCCAATGATTGACCTCACCGAAGCAGAACTATTATCGGATTTGGATAATGCCTGAAACCCAGAGGATTGTAATCAATACTTCCCCCTTAATCGCCCTTGTTGCTGCCTTAGGGGATTTAACGATGTTGCAATCTCTCTACACTCAGGTATTGGTTCCCTTGGAAGTCTGTCAAGAAATTATGGCAGGTGGTTCAAGTGGGTTTGCTGTAGCGGAATTTGAAGCAGCAACCTGGCTGCAAAAACAACAAACCTGCTTGACAATTTCTCCCCTTCTGCTCAATTCCCTCGATAGAGGCGAAGCCGCCGTGATTCAGTTAGCTATGAATGAAAACATTCAAACTGTCTGTATTGATGAAGTGGCAGGTAGACGAATTGCCAGATTAAGTGGACTTTCACTGACAGGTTCTATTGGGATTTTACTCCGTGCCAAGCGGGAAGGCTTCATTTTTTCAATGCAGCAAGCGATATCTCAAATGCTCAACCGAGGGATTCGATTAAGTCCAACGGTGATTAAGTTTGCTTTAGAACAATCTGGGGAAAACCCTGTATCTGAGGAATGAGCATTTAGATTATTTATTATGGAGTAGGCTAAAACTAACGTCCTAAATCAACTGGGACAAAATAAATCCAGAGTTTGGCGATCGCACTTTTACTATCAGGTTGAGTGGATGCGGTTCGTTTCGGTTTCCTTTTGTTTCCGTTTCTTGTTGAGATTATCTAAGCATTCTCCCTATGCGAATTCTGTTAGTTGAAGATGAACTGGATTTAGGCGCAGCAATTAAGCGAGTCTTAGTCAGTGAGAAATATGTGGTGGATTGGGTACAAGATGGTACTCTGGCGTGGAGTTACCTGGAGTATCAGTGGACGGATTACACCGTAGCCGTTTTAGACTGGTTACTACCGGGACTATCGGGGTTAGAGTTATGTCAGCGGTTGCGATCGCGAAACAATGCCTTACCTGTACTCATGCTCACTGCCCTGAGTCAACCCGATAAACGAGTGGCGGGGTTGGATGCTGGAGCCGATGATTATTTAGTCAAACCCTTTGTCATGGACGAATTACTGGCACGATTACGCGCTTTGCAGCGGCGCTCACCCCAGCTACACCCCCAAACTTTAAGCGTGGGTGGGTTCACCCTCGATCCTGCCAACAGCACCCTCCAGGTTTGCCGAATTGACCAATCCGTTGAGACAATTTCGTTAACTACCAAAGAATTTCAGATTCTCACCTACCTGATGCAAAATCGCGATCGCATCATTCCCGGTAGCAAGCTGCGCCATCAGCTTTGGGATCTAGACGCCGAACCCATGAGTAACGTCGTAGCGGCACATACACGTTTATCTTAACAGGGGGGTTTGGGGGAGTTGTAAGACCCACGCTGTACCCTTCGACTCCGCTCAGGGTCAGCGTTGGGATACACAACTCCCCCAAGTTAATTTAGGTGACTCAACGTTACCTAAATTAACAGTTAACAGTACAAGACTAGCCAGTAAATGCTGTATAATACAGGGTATGCTGACATTTAACTATCGCTACCGAATCTATCCAGATGTCACTCAAGAGGAACGGTTAATTGAGTGGATGGAAATCGGTCGTCGTGCATATAACTATGCATTGGGGGAGATAAAGGATTGGTGCAATAGTCGTAAATGCTTGATTGATAGATGCTCTCTAGAGAAAGAGTACATCATTCCAGCCGATGCTAAGTTTCCTGGCGAGGTTCAACAGCTTAACAACTTGCCTAAAGCTAAGAAGGAATTCCCCAAGTTAAAAGAGGTTCCCTCCCAAGTCCTTCAGCAAGCGATTAAGCAATTGCATAGAGCCTGGGATTACTTTAAGTCTCGTGGGTTTGGCTTTCCCCGATTTAAAAAGGTGGGGCAGTTTAAATCGCTACTGTTTCCTCAGTTTAAGGAAAACCCTTTAACCGATTTGCATATTAAGCTACCCAAACTTGGGGCAATTCCTATCAACCTGCACCGACCCATTCCATCTGGGTTCACGGTTAAGCAAGTACGAATCATTCGGAAAGCCGACCGATGGTATGCATCTATCAATATTCAATGTGATGTTAGCGTTCCTGCTCCTAAGCCTCATGGACATCCAATTGGGATAGACGTGGGACTGGATAAATTTCTGGCTACCAGCGAGGGTACTATTGTCAAACCGCCTAAGTTTTTCAAGACACTACAAAGCAAGCTGAAATTGCTGCAACGTAGGCTGTCCAGGAAAACAAAGCGGTCTAAAAATTACGAAAAAGCCAGGATCAAAGTAGCTCGACTTCACCACTACATTGACAACACTAGAAAGGATTTCCATTTTAAGCAAGCTCACGCCCTTTGCGACACGGGTGATATGGTTTTCATGGAAGACCTGGATTACCGGATCACCGCTAAAGGGTTCCTTGGGAAACAGATGTTGGATGGCGGTTTTGGTCAATTTCGCACCATCACTCAATATGTGTGTTGGAAGCGTGGGAAATTCTTTGCTGTTGTTGATGCTAGAGGGACTTCCCAGGAGTGTCCTGAGTGTAAGGGTGAGGTCAAAAAAGACCTGAGTATTCGGGTGCATGAGTGCCCTCACTGTGGCTATAAAACCGATAGGGATGTTGCCAGTGGTCAAGTCATCAGAAACCGAGGGATAGAATCAATTAGTACCGATGGACTATCGGGAATGGAAACTGCCTGTGCAGACGATCTACCGGGGATTGGTGAAAGCCAATCTAGGCAAGTGTTGAAATCCCGTAAGGGAGTAACCAGGAAATCCTCAAAGTGATTTGGGGAAGCCTGCACCATAATCTTTGATTTGGTGCGGGAGGATGTCACTATATTCGCCTATTTAATCACCAGGGCAAACTTCTCGCCTTTTCACCCAATCAACCCCCGAATCTATCCCCAACCTTCAATCCAGAGCCATGGCAAACGATTTCCACAACTCAGGGTATCCGCTATCGCCAATTTACGATTATGCTACACAGTGCTGATGCCAACCCCAACCCGGAAACTCAGCGCTCATCTTGGGGGTATTTACAAATTGGACGCACTTTAGCCCCTCTAGACGCCGAAAAGGTTCGTATTGAACGGATTTTAGTCAGTTGGCTACCCCTGGTTCTGGGATTAGTTCTAGCCTCCAGTTGGTGGCTCTCTGGATTGGCGATGCAACCGATATACCAATCCTATCGACAGCAGCAACAATTCACCGCTGATGCTGCCCACGAATTACGGACACCCTTGGCTAGCCTGTTAGCGACTGTTGAAGCCATTCTACGGGTTCCCTTTTCAAATCCCCAAGACACTCACACAATGTTACGTCAGATCGAGCGACAGGGACGACGGTTAAGTCATTTAATCGCTGATTTACTTCAACTTACCAGCCTAGAACAACAGTCATTATCCGATAGGTTTCAACCCTGTTGTTTAAATGATTTGATTAGCGATTTATCAGAAGAGTTTTTGGAACTAGCCACAGGTTCTGACATTCAATTAACTTGTGATATTCCCAAGCCATTAATTTACGTGCAGGGAAATGAACCCCAGTTGTATCGATTAGTCTCTAACTTGATTGATAATGCCATTCGCTACACCCCAGCAGGCAATAGCATTAACGTGAGTTTAGAGAAAAGCGATCACACGGCTGTGATTAAAGTAACCGATACCGGGATTGGCATTGCACCGACAGAACAAGCCCACATTTTTGATCGCTTCTATCGAGTGAATCGCGATCGCTCTCGTCACACAGGAGGCTCAGGATTAGGGCTGGCAATTGCTAAGGCGATCGCTATAGCACACCACGGTAGCTTGCAAGTAGACAGCAAACTAGGGGTTGGCAGTACATTCACGGTTCGATTACCCTTGGCAGTTACCCCGCCCTTTATCAATGGACAATTAATAATTGATAATTGACAATTGATTAATTGGGTCTAAGACCTCTTCGTTAAAGATTTTCCTTAATTTCAATCCTCTTCTTTTAAGGAGAGGTCATTATCCATTGTTCATTATCCATTGTCAATTCAAACAATATAACCCGTTTTACGTTTAATATAATCAAGAATTTTTTGATAACTATCTGGATCAGTTTGCTCATTAATAATAATCGGAATTGAACTATCAGGTAACCAAAAAGTTAACTTGCCACTCGCCGCATGAGAAAAGCTACTGATGCGGTTGAGATCAATTACATAGTCACTGCGTTCATATCTAACTTGAATCCAAGATCCGGCTAGGGAATGAGCTGAGACTTGTTTAATATACTCCAAAACTTGATGATACCCCTCAGGGTCACTGTGTTGATTAATGATAATCTGGTGGGCACTATTCGGCAACCAGAAAATAATTTTGCCGTTGGGAGCGCAGGCAAACGCACTGATGCGATCGAGATCAATCACATAATTGCTGCGTTCGTAATCAATTTTTATCCAGTACGCCACAAAACCTCCTCAAGCCATTGCGAGCTTTGAGTTATGAGTTATAGATAATTTTGGCTCGCCTCATAACTCAAAATTCAAACCTCTAGGTCACGATACCTGCACTGGGGATTGCTGGAGAATGGGAGCATCAGTTGGGGGACTTGAAACCTCACCCTGGCATTGTTCTATGGCAGCTTGTACAAATCCTTTAAACAAGGGGTGGGGCGCACTCGGTCGAGAGCTAAACTCTGGGTGAAACTGAGTGGCTAGGAAGAAGGGATGATCGGGGTATTCAATGATTTCCACTAAGCGACCATCGGGAGATGTCCCGCTAATCATGTAACCTGTGTCTAAAAGCAGGTTACGATAGGCATTATTAAATTCATAGCGATGTCGGTGACGTTCATAAATAACCTCTTCCCCATAGAGTGATGCTGCCAAGGTATTCGGCAGAATCCGACAAGGACACATACCTAAGCGCATCGTACCGCCTAAGTCCACAACATCCTGCTGTTCAGGTAACAAGTTAATCACTGGATTACGAGCATTGGGTAAAAACTCCGCACTATGAGCATCCTCAAGCAGGGCAATATTTTGCGCCCATTCAATTACAGAACATTGCATTCCTAAGCATAAACCGAAGAAGGGAATTTTATGGGTACGGGCATATTCAATCGCCGCAATTTTGCCATCTACGCCTCGGATACCAAAACCTCCCGGAACAATGATACCGTTGACTCCGGCTAAAAAGTCTGCGGCGCCCTCGGTTTCAATATCCTCCGAACTCACCCAACGTAGGTTGAATTCGCTCCCCAATGCGATCGCGGCGTGGCGTAATCCTTCGACAACGGATAGATAAGCATCACTCAAGCGGATATACTTGCCGACAATGGCAATTTCCACCTTATGGATTGGGCTATGCATTCGTTCCACCAGGGTTTGCCATTGGCTTAAATCCGGTTCCCGTTGCGGGATTCGCAATAGATCTAGAGTTTGGTTTGCCAGTCCTTCTTGTTCTAAAATCAGGGGGACTTCGTAAATACTATTAGCATCGGGAGAAGTAATCACGGATTCCACAGGCACATCGCAGAACTCCGAGAGTTTCTCTTTAATCCCCGGTTGCAGAGGGCGATCGCACCGACAGACTAAAATATCAGGCTGAATACCAATAGAACGCAGTTCTTTCACCGAATGCTGAGTCGGTTTGGTTTTCATTTCACCCGCAGAAGGAATCCACGGTAGGAGAGTAACGTGCATATACAGCACATTATTGCGCCCCACATCCTTACGGAATTGACGAATTGCTTCCAAAAATGGTAATGATTCAATATCCCCGACTGTGCCGCCAATTTCCGTAATCACCACATCCGGATTAGTATTTTGAGCCACCCGATGAATCCGTGCCTTAATCTCATTGGTAATATGGGGAATCACCTGCACCGTTCCCCCCATATAGTCGCCGCGACGCTCTTTATTCAGAACCGCCTGATAGATTGATCCAGTGGTGACACTATTGAGGCGGGACATCAGCGTATCTGTAAAGCGCTCATAATGTCCCAAGTCTAAATCCGTTTCCGCCCCATCTGCTGTGACAAAAACTTCCCCATGTTGAAAGGGACTCATGGTTCCCGGATCGACGTTAATATAGGGGTCTAGCTTAAGAATCGACACCGAATAGTCCCGTGATTTGAGCAATCGTCCTAAGCTAGCAGCAACGATACCCTTACCGATGCTAGATACAACCCCACCCGTTACAAAGACAAATTTAGCCATAGAATTTTTAAGTACGCCAGACTTTTCAAGATGCACCCCGTTAATTGTGCCACAGTCTTTTAAGATTGTTTCGAGGAGAGCTAGAGCAGGATGCCCTCAATCACTCATAAGAGTAATCTTCCCCTGAGGTGGTTATTGAATTTATCTTCCGCCAACTGCGTACACCCACACCCATGAAACTTGCTTCCCCTGATTTGAGACGCCACCCGTCTCCTCTGGAAAATCCTTTCTCTATTGTCCCCATTTACGACTCGTCTGTACTATGCCTGATTGGTTTTTGGCGATGCTTTTATCCTTTACGTTCAACATCCGCTTCCGTCTGGAATGTTCACCACGAAAGCCTGACGCTTTTTTAGTCCTTCTTTTCTGCTTAAGCACCATGAGCTATAGCTGACAATGCCAAAACCCCCATCACCTTCCCAACTCAACGCTCACCACTCTTTCCACGCTAGACGACTGGCTATGGCTTCTTACGGGCAAGTTAACAAATTGTCCGCTTACATTTGCAAAAGTTTATTTTTCTTTATCTATAAAGAGTACAATGGCAAAATTTTATTCAGAACTCACAGAACCTTTACAAAACTTCATCCAAAAACAACAGATTTTCTTTACCGCGACAGCACCGCGACAGGGAAGGATTAATTTATCCCCCAAAGGTATGGACACGTTTCGCTGTCTTGATCCGAAAATCATCGCTTATCTGGATTTAACGGGCAGTGGCAATGAAACGGCGGCTCATTTGCAGGATGATGGTAGGCTGACTATCATGTTTTGCAGCTTTACCGATACGCCTCTAATTCTACGCCTTTACGGTCAAGGGCGGGTCATTCGCCCCACTGATCCAGAATGGGAAACCTTTTATACCTACTTTAATCCCCTGCCAGGACAACGGCAAATTATAGTTTTGGGTATTGAATCAGCGCAAACTTCCTGTGGCTATGGTGTTCCAATATATGAATTTATGGGTGAACGAGAAACCCTGGTTGAATGGGCAGATAACAAGGGAGAACAGGGAATTTATGAATATTGGCAGGCGAAAAACCTCAAAAGCATTGATGGATTACCAACTCATCTTTTATCCGATTGAAAAAGTAGGCAGGGTGTGGAGAGATGGGGAAGCAGAGGGAGCTGGGGGAGCAGAGGGAGCAGGGGGAACTGGGGTAGGTAAATGATCAATGACGAGAAAAGAGTTTTATGTGTAGGGGCGGGTTTCACTACTATCGTTTTTTGCCCACACTAATGTCACTAAACCCGCCCTGTCTAAATGATGAATTACTGAATAAATGACAAATGACAAATGACATATAAAACCATCTTAGGATTAGCTATATTGGCATCAATTGTTACATCTGGAGCTTGGGCAGAACAACCGCTTTTTGTTGCCTATCCTTCTGCCAATCATCAAACCACGGCTGAGCAAATTTTCTTAATTGGAACAGCACCACCATCAGGAGACGTGCGGGTCAATGGTCAAGTTATCCCCCGCAGTCAGGCTGGACATTTTGCGCCGAGTTTTCCCTTGGAATTGGGCAAAAATAGCTTTACTTTGCGCTATCAAAACCAGACAATTCAGATTAATATAACTCGTGTTGACCCTACCCCAAAGGTGCCAACCGGGTTAACCTTTGCCAAGGATTCCCTAACCCCAAACGTCGATATTGCCCGATTACCCGGAGAACTATTATGTTTTAGTGCGATCGCGCCGCCGAATGCTACAGTTACAGTGAACCTGGCAAATCAAGCCATTCCGTTGATGGCTCAATTCCAGAATATCCAGTTACCGCCAAATTCAGCCGGATTAATTGCTCAAAATCAGGTTGGTATTCAATCGACGACGGGTTACTATCAGGGATGTGCAACCGCAGAAATCGCGGCAAATTTAGGACAACCCCAATATCAGCTAACCTTGAATGGGAAAACCATAAGTCAAGCTGCACCCGGACAGATTTCAATTATCAACCCCGTTGAATTAGAGGTGGCTGAGGTAATCGTGGATGCAGGTGTAGCGCGAACCGGACCTAGTACCACCTATTCTCGCCTCACTCCCTTACCCAAAGGCGTCAGGGCGACGATTACGGGGCGGGAAGGGGAGTGGGTGCGTCTGGATTATGGGGCGTGGATTAAAGCCGAAGAGGTGCGTATCGTTCCCAATACTGTTCCCCCGACAGCCATGATTCGTAGTATCCGCGCTCGTCAGATTACCGGGGCGACAGAAGTAGTATTTCCTTTAAGTACACCTGTACCGATGAGTGTTCAGCAAGGCGATCGCACGTTTACGCTAACGCTGCATAACACAACCGCCCAAACTGATGTGATCCGCTTGGATGATGACCCCTTGATTAAACGCTTAGATTGGCAACAAATTACACCAACTCAGGTAAACTATACCTTTAACTTGAAATCTGACCAACAATGGGGTTATGACCTGAGATATGAAGGAAGCAATCTCATCCTGACGTTACGTCATCCGCCAACTGTTCGCACTCAAAACGTAGAATTTATCCCTGAAAACGCTTTACAACCCCTAACGGGAATTAAAATTCTCTTAGATCCAGGACATGGGGGGGCGGAATTAGGGGCGAGGGGACCTACAGGTTATCCGGAGAAAGATGTGAATTTGATTGTGTCGAAGTTACTGCGAGATCAACTTCGCCAAAAGGGTGCAACGGTATATATGACAAGGGAAGCGGATCAGGCGGTGTCGTTGGGCGATCGCGTGAATATGATTAATCAGATTAAACCTGCGATCGCGCTTTCAATTCATTACAACGCCCTCCCTGATGCAGGTGACGCGATGAATACTAAAGGGGTTGGGATGTTTTGGTATCATCCCCAAGCCCATAATTTGGCGGTATTTTTGCAGAATTATCTGGTGAACCAGTTAGATCGTCCTGCTTATGGGGTGTTTTGGAATAATCTAGCACTCACTCGCCCTCATACCGCGCCATCGGTGTTATTAGAACTGGGATTTATGATTAATCCGGAGGAATTTGAGTGGATTACTAATCCGCAGCAACAACAGAGATTAGCCCGTGCGATCGCGGATGGAGTGACGGAGTGGTTCCACAATGTTCAATAGAACCAAACGTGGGAATTATTTGAATGTAGGAGGATGTCACCATAGAGACGTAGCCTGCTACGTCTCTACTAATTTGGTAGCTGCACTTACGCCTCTGGCTCAATTCCAGCCGCTCGTAACTGTGCGATCAAGGCTTGAACTCGTTGCTGTTCTTGTTCAGCCCGTTGTCGTTCTTGTTCAGCCCATTGTCGTTCCTGCTCAGCCCGTTGTCGTTCCTGCTCAACCAATTCTACCCCCCAAGGTAAAAGTTGCCCAGATTCATCCCACCACCGCAACCAATACCCCTGACGGTTTCCCTTCCTTCCTTCCCACACACCCAAAAATAAGCCGAGTGCTTCTATCCAATAGCGGTTCTCTTGTGGCGACTGCAAGACATAATGTCCAGCATCATTGAGCTGATACATTTCCAGCACACCTTCTTGAGGTTCAAAAATTCCATACTGGGGGACTCGCAACACTTGCTCATAAAAATACCATTTCCCTGGAGGATAAGTCGGCTTGCTCGAATATTCATTTCCTTCTGTATCGGAAAGAAATTCAATTACAATTCCTGGAATATCCCCTTGCAGGTGTGGCGTATAACTGCGACGCACGTTTCCTAGGGATACCTCAATCCGAGGTACATACATCCAATCGGGAGCTTTAACCACAAACTTACCCTCTAACCGGGCGCAGACACCGTAATTCGTAGCGACTAATGTATTGTCTTGCAATCGCCCGGTTTGTTCTAAACTGTCGCTGAGTGCGGCGGCTAATGTCGGCTGATCAATATTATCCACAGGATCATCGGGTAAGGGAAAATCATCGGGTAGCTTCTCCCAGGTAATTTTAGGCTGAGTTGCAACCGTCGTCATCAGGTATCATCTCCCTCCATCTGTAAGCCCTATTTTAGATTAAAATTTTAATAGATTACAAAGCCGCAACAACAGAGATTAGCCCGTGCGATCGCAGATGGGGTGACACAGTGGTTCCAGAATGTTCAATAGAGCCAAACAGTGGGAATTATTTGATTGAGCCGGATGAAAATCATTCAAACCCAAGAGTCTAAGGCAAAAGGTTCTGGTAGAATCCCGTTATCGGTAATAACTTATTTTTGACTTTTTCAGTCACACCCACCTCAAAAAAGACTGATGACACTAAATGATTAGTTCGAGTGGTTTTAAACAGAGGTTTTGCTAGACCTCTAGATGGCAAGGGTAGATGTGGCTTCACCCGCAAATTTCTATCCCTCGAATGAGTTTAATCTAACTCCAGAGGGTCAGCAGCCAGACAACTTAATTGTTAGTCTAAGTTTAGTGATTGTCTGATTTATTGGTTTTTTGAAATTACAATCATTAACTTCCGCTTGAATAATCAAACTATTAAATTTTTATAATGGAGAATAACCTAGAAAATCCAATGGTTCGTTTTTTGAGCCAGTCATCACTTTTACTCCTCAGTTTTTGTGACGACGCTTTAGTGTTGGGACTTTCTCAAATGGGACTTCACATACAGTGGCTCAAGTGGATTTCTCAAGTAATACTGGGCTGCACGATACTCTATTGGGGGGTAAAAGCTTGGAAAAATAGACACATTTTTTTGAGAGTTAGAAAGCTTCTCACTAACACTTAAAGCTGAAGCGGGTTTTTTATAACTTCAACACTGAACTAACTGATCAACCAAGTTTTTACAGACAGTATGAATTATTACTTTATGGAGACGTTCCGCCGGAACGTCTCTACTTATTCTCGATCACTAACTGCTATTACCAACTGACACACGAGTCCCTTAATTTTGAGATTCCTGGGATTTTTTAGTCATCTTCTGAGATTTGTTCAGATAATCTTGATTAATCTTTATTTGCTCAGTGATGGCTTCTGTCTGTGCATTAGTGGCTTTTACATGATGGTTCACGGCGGCTTCATAAGCTTGATTAGAGGCTTCACCGTGCTTTTGATCAGACTTTTCAGCTTCTTCAATTAAAGCTTTCGCTTCCTGCTGTATGGTTTGGCTGTACTCTTCTAGAGACTTTCCATGTTCTGGGTTACCTCTCTCTTTAAAAGATTTCCCCAACTTCTCTAGACGTTTACCCTGCTCCTCAAGCTGCTTGCCATGTTTCTGTGCCAATTTAATCGTTTTGTCAGAAATATCTTTCATATCAGGTTCCAATATTCACAACTACTATCAGGTTAAGACTTAGACATAGTGTCTATCACCTGTCTCAGGGTAAAGTTCCAGGATTTCCCTTGTGAATTATCCAGACGCGATCGCTAATCTTCTGTAAGAGTTTATATGTTCCTATGTTACGCGATCGCTATGTCCCCTCCCTCTGCGCCAGAACCCCCATCTCCTCTTAATTTAGATGAGTGGATTGCGATTATTGTGACATTGACAACAATTGGCGGTATTTTCTATTGGGCGATAGATAGAGAACATAAAGATCAGATTCTGCAAGACTTGGGGTTTTCCCCGCCCTCACCTCAACCTGACTCAACACCGGAATCTCCAGAGCCGACTAAACCCACACCGACGACTCCTGAATTATCCACTTCTGAGACAACACCTCGTCGGGAAGCTGAGGTGCAGGGGAGTCGGGTTGCAGGGGTGCAAGGGAGAATGCAAGCTGCTCCAGCACCTGGAGCGCCGGAGAAAACTCCATCCCCACCTGTAACGCCAACCGTAACCCCAACACCTACTCCCTCGGTGGAATTTTCTGATGTACCCGATGAATTTTGGGCGCACGTTGCAATCGCAGCTTTGGCGAAGCGAGATATTGTGGTGGGCTTTCCCCAGGGTGAATTTAAACCGCAGCGATTTGCCACTCGTGGAGAGTTAGCCGCTATGCTACAGCAGGGATTTGAGCCAAAACCAAAGCGGCGTGCGATCGCGCGGAGCGCAGTGCGGGAGGCAATCGCGTTTAAAGATTTACCCCCCAATTACTGGGGCGCTGAGGCGATTGAGGAGGTGGCTAAAGCGGGAATAATCATTGGATATCCGGATGATAAATTTCGTCCCAACCAACCGATTACCCGTGCAGAAGCATTAGTGGTTTTGGCTAAAGCCCTGAACCTTAAACCCCCATCCGAACCCACTAAAACCTTACAACAGTACCAAGATAGCGATCAAATACCCAACTATGCGATCGCCAACGTCGCAGCGGCGATCAAAGCAGGTTTAGTCACTGGCTATCCTCAAGGCGATTTGCTCAATCCAAATAAACCGGCTACCCGTGCTGAACTTGCGGCTATGCTTCATCAAGCTGTGGTGGTTTCCCAAAAAAGAGCTTAACTGCCATAAATAACGTTTCAGCCTATCTCTTCTACCTAGCTTTTCTCTGGTAATTTGACCTATGCCGATAGACGTACTTTACCTAAATTGACGGATTATCCTCCTCCAACATTCTGCTAAACAATTGACCCTTGAATTAGCCAACAGTCTACCCTCAGATAGATTAATCATTATTAGCCATAGAGCTACTCTGAAATAAGCCAATTAATCTGAATAGCGAGTGAATCCTTAAAATCAAGCGACTCACTTAATAAACAACTCGTAAATAGGAGAACACAAGAGAATGGTTGCTACCCTTACTGATGCTAAGCGCTCTGCCATTGCTGAAAAGCTTGCCGATATGCGGGCAATTCAAAATTTAATTATTGCTAATGAACAGCAATTTATAAAGGAATGCAAAAACAACGAGATTTTTGGTCGCTTAGAAGACATGTTGGAGGATGACCAGAACAACCTGGAAGTTCTGGAAACAACCATCACTCAGTATGGAATTCAATCTGAGCCAAAAGAGAAAGTTCAAAAAATGATTGAACAGGCTCAGGAAATGATGAAAAGTTCTGAACTCAGCCTTTATGAGAAACTGGCTCAGCATGAACTCCTGAAACATGGACAAGTCATGTCCGGACTTGTGGTTCATAAGGCAGCTCAAATCGCTGGTGCGGATGTCGAGGAAGCACTTTCGCCCCTAAATTCGGTTAACTTTGAAAACCGGGCTCATCAGGAAAGACTTAAGGGAATATTGGAATATTTAGGCACTCAAGAGTTAACGGGTGAAGAACCTGATCAAGGGCTTTGGGGACGAGTTCAGGATGCAGTAGCTGCGATGACGGGTGTGATTGGTAGTGCTGTGACTCAGGCTTCTGACAGGTCTGATATGGATATCATGGATATCATTTTCATGGATCACCAAAAAGCGAAAACCTTAATTAGTGAAATTAAGGCAACCAATAATCCGCAGCGCATTCAGGAGTTTTTTGGACAGCTCTACAAGGATGTAATTGTTCACGCCGAAGCAGAAAAAGAAACGGTCTATCCTCAAGTTCGTTCATTTTATGGCGAGGATGATACTCAGGAACTCTATGATGAACATGAGGAGTTAAAAACGACTCTGAATGAGATGAAAGAGCTAGATCCGACTTCCTCCGAGTTTAAGTCCAAACTCAAGCAGGTGAAAGACATGATTGGCGATCACACTCGTCAAGAAGAAAGCACTATGTTTGCTTCTATTCGCAAGAATCTTTCCCCAGAGCAACGAGAACAAATGGCAACTCAATTTAAGGAATCCAAAAAGAAATTGCAAAACCAAATGTAGGGGCGGGTTTAGGGACTAATGTAGGGGCGGGTTTAGGGACTAATGTAGGGGCGGGTTTAGGGACTAAATTCAGCTAACTCACCGATAAATGAACAGCAAAACCCGCCCTAACTCACCGATAAGTGAACAGCAAAACCCGCCCTAACTCACCGATAAGTGAACAGCAAAACCCGCCCTAACTCACCGATAAGTGAACAGCAAAACCCGCCCTAACTCACCGACAAATGAACAGCAAAACCCTTTAATGCACTAAAGTGCCTACTACGAACAGGAGCGCTATAACATGACAATTACACCCGATAAAATTCCCCCTCAAACCCAAGAGAGAAAACCGGCTTTAGAGTCAGAAATGACGCCAAAGCCTGAATATGATGATCCCAACTATAAAGGCAGTGACAAGTTACTGGATAAAGTAGCCTTGATTACTGGCGGAGATAGTGGGATTGGTCGTTCTGTTGCGGTTTTCTACGCTAAGGAAGGAGCCGATGTTGCGATTGTTTACTTAGACGAGCATGGAGATGCTCAAGAAACAAAAGAAGCCGTAGAATCCTATGGTCGTCGTTGTTTATTAATTCCTGGCGATATTCGCAACGAAAAGTTCTGCCAAGAAGCGGTTCAGAAAACAGTTGATGAATTTGGTAAGCTGGATATCCTAGTCAACAATGCGGCGGAGCAATATCTAGAAGAGAGCATTGAGGAAATTGACTCAGCCCGATTAGGTAGCACATTTGCGACAAATATCTTCTCAATGTTCTATTTCACTAAGGCGGCTTTGCCTCACCTTGAGCCAGGGAGTTCTGTGATTAACACGACTTCAATTAATGCCTATAAAGGTAACTCGTCTCTGCTCAGTTATTCTGCGACAAAAGGCGCTATTCTTGCCTTTACTCGCTCCATTTCCCAACCTTTAATTGAGAAAGGCATCCGCGTAAATGGTGTAGCGCCAGGTCCCATCTGGACACCGTTTATTCCTGATGCGTTTCCTGGTGAGCAAGTCGAAACGTTTGGTAAACAAGTTCCGATGAAGCGTCCAGGACAACCCAAGGAGGTTGCACCGAGTTTCGTTTTCTTAGCTTCTCAAGATGCGTCTTATATGGCGGGTCAAGTGCTGCATCCGAACGGTGGTGTGGTTGTTGGTGCATGAGACTGGGTGTAGGCTAAATGTAGAGACGCGCCATGGCGCGTCTCTACATCAATTATGCTCAGGTGGTCAAATCGTCGTAAGAGTGCTACATTTATTTATTGTAGTTGTAAATAAATGTAAAGTTTGAGATTAATAAAACTCTAACTATGTACCAGACCTCGGTTTGAGCGTTTTTTATTCAACCAAGTGGATAGGGGAAATAGGAGTTCAGACACCATGAGCCGACTGATAGCGAACGAACACCTAATGCGAGACGACTTACAAGAGTCTCTAGAGCGTCATCATATCAATCCTGCTACATTAAGTACGTTTCAGAGAATTTTACTAACCACCGATGGTACATTAACCGATATTCTGGAAGCCTATCTATTTGAACAGATACAGGTTTTCAAAATCTCCCAAAATCTTATCCCCATTCCCGAATCGCTTCCAGCTATGGAATTAGCTGAAGGGACAGAAGTAATTGATAGACGTATATTACTCCAAGGGCGCATTAGTCGCAAAAACTATATTTACGCGGAATCAATCCTGGTTCCCGAACGCCTTGATGATAATTTTAGACATGAATTATTTAAAACCAAAACCCCAATTGGTAAGATTTGGTTAGAGCAAAGGGTGGAAACCTTCAAAGAAATTTTGGATTCAGCGAAAGAACCGGCTCATAGTTTAGCGGAGTATTTTACTATTGAGCCGAATGACAATCTCCTCTCCCGTACCTATCGCGTATTTTCTAATGGTAAACCTGTAATGATGATTACAGAAAAGTTTCCTGAACGTTATTTCCTCAATAGCTGACGAAGCTATGGCGACTGGAAGTCGCTGCTACACAAACAAAGCCCGCCTTCGCGGGCTAACGCGAGTTCAGTTAACTTAAGCTAGTGGCGTGACCCAGCTAAAATTGTGGAATAGATTTTACCATTGAATAGGGCGCACGCCATGCGCCCCTACGGTTTCCGGGGGTAATTCTAATTCATCAAATTACCTGTGCCACGCCAGTAGGTTGGGTTGACGCAAGGAAACCCAACCGAATTTAGGATTGAGTTGTTCTCTAGGGTGTGGAAACCCGCCTAGGCGGGTTTCCTTTGCCCAGCTGCGGTTACCCTACGGGAAGCCGCTTCGCGTCTACAACCGCCTAACGGTTATGCTGATTGTTGATAAGGGCTGGTCAACTTATCCAACTGCTGTACCAACAAACTCAGGAATAAGCCCACATCGGTAACCACACCCACGGATTCTAATGAACCGCGATCGCTCAACTTAGTCACAACGGCTGGATTGATATCCACACAAACCATTTTCACCCCGGCGGGCGTCATATTTCCGACACCAATGGAGTGCAGCATCGTAGACAGCATCAAAATCATGTCCGCCCCTTCCAGCAGCTTGGCATAGTCGGTTTGGGCTTTAATCAAATCCATCTGGGTATCGGGTAGGGGACCATCATCGCGAATGGAACCGGCGAGGGAAAAGGGAACATTATGTGTCACGCATTCATACATAATGCCTTTTGTCAAGACTCCCTTTTCCACAGCACCAGCAATACTGCCATAACGACGGATGGTATTAATTACCTTGAGATGGTGTCGGTGTCCACCCCGCACCGGGACACCCCGTTTCATATCCACGCCCAGAGAGGTTCCCAATAGGGACTGCTCAATATCATGAACCGCGATCGCATTACCACCCAACAGCGCCTGCACATACCCTTTGCGAATTAGACGCGCTAGATGTTGAGAACCCCCGGTGTGAATCACCACCGGACCTGCTGTGACAACAACCTTGCCCCCTTGATCGCGAATTTGGCGTAATTCCCAGGCAATTTGCTCGACAATTAATTCCACCCGGCGTTCCGATGAGACACCCGCGCCCATGAAGCTAAATTCTTCACTCCCACGCGGTTCGCGGGATTTCGGCTTGTGAACTGTGCGAATGCCTTCCACACCGACAATCACCTGTTCGCCCTCTTGGAGATCCCGCAGGATTTTACACCGAGCGATGGGTTGGGAGTCAATCTGGGTAATCGCAATTGCCCCATCCATGCGCTGGTTTTGTACCTTCACCCACTCACCCTTAATCCGGACTTCTGTGGGATAAATCGTGGAGACATAAAAGTCATCCGGCGCTACACCCGATTGAATCACGGGTTCTAGATTAGCATCACACACCTCTTGGGCGGGAGCGACAGCCCCCAACTCAATCAGTTGGCTCATCACCTCTTCCATCACATCATGGGAGGGTGCAGATACGCGAATCTCAGCGTTAGATGTGCTTTGCCGTTGAACACCCAGCTCGAAGTTGAGAACCTGAAAGCTACCGCCGGTTTCGACAATCAGATCCAAGGCGCGACTGATGAGTCCAGAGTCTAGCAAATGTCCTTCCAGGCGAATGGTGCGGCTTTCTACCGGGACATTGGCGTGGAGTTCAGTACGGACAGGTTCAGTTACTCGTAAGGTCAAGCATTTAGCCGCGCCACCTGCTTTGAGGAATTCCGTCAGGGGTGTTTCCATCACCCTAAACCCCGCTTCAGCCAAGCGTTGCTTGAGGCGATCGCTAGCTTTGTTCATGACCACAACTTGGTCAATATTCACCGCATTGCAGGCGAAGTTCACCGCATCCGCTTCTTCTAGGGCGATGCGTTTTTCTGGTGCGACTCGCATCTCAATTAAGCGATTGGAGTACGCATCAAAGGCTGGGGGATAGTAGAGTAAATAGCCGCCCGTCAGGGGACAGAAACAGGTATCTAGGTGATAGAATCGCTCATCGGTGAGTCGCAGGGAGACGACTTCAATATCAAGCCATTTTGCCAGATAGGGGTGAGAATCTAATTCTGAACGGAAGCCATAGCCCGCCCACAACCAGCGTCCTTCTCGATCCAGGAGGGCATCCCCTGCGCCTTCAAAGGGGAGTTCTTTGGGGAGTTCGTAGACGTTGTAGCCTTGGGCTTCAAACCACTCCTTGAAATGGGGTTCCTCACCCTGGCGTTCTTTGTGCAAGAACCGACTCAGGACAACATTTTTACCCAAAACCAGCCCCGCATTTGCCGTAAACACCATATCGGGCCACCCTTGTTGAGGGTTAACCAAATCCACGATCGCGTGGTCTTTGAGGACATGGTGCAATTTGTGCCACTGTTCGACGGCGCGATCGCGCGAGGACTTATGAATATTCCCTTCCATCCAGGGATTTATCACATAGTCTACATCGTAGTGGTCTGGAGCGCACATGAGAAAGCGAATCGAATCAGTCATAATCAATTTACAATGGGTAGACGCTTACAATAGACCAACTTCCTATCCTATCGGATTTTCCAAGGACAACCCATATTAGGTATAGTGCTGGATTAGGGGAGATGCGATCGCTTCTTCAGTCGTCATACCCAATCTACTTTTGCCAACCCTTCGACTACTCTCAGGGCAAGCTTTTAACTAGATAAGCTGAATAATGAGTCCTTCCTTTGCCAAAAACGAACCTTCACAAGCACTTTGCACCTCGATGGCAATTTCATCGAGCATATCATCGTTATGATTCGGTTCGTGGTGAAAAATTGCCAGTTGTTTAACTCCGGCGGCTTTGGCGAGTTTTACCCCTTCTTGCCAGGTTGAATGTCCCCAACCGACTTTGGGAGACTTGGGATTGTGGTATTCTTGGTCAGTGTACATGGCATCGTAAATCAGGACATCTGCATCACGAGCTAAATTCAGTACATTTTCATCCAAGTGATCCGGATAATGTTCTGTATCGGTACAGTAGACCGCAGAACGCCCTTGCCAACTTACCCGATAACCCATCGCCCCATTGGGATGATTGAGGGGACTGGTTTCAATGGTAATATCCCCTAGGGTCATGGTATCGCCACAGATTAAGTCATAGAATTTCAAATCCGCCTGGATATCACGTTTCGGCACAGGGGAATTCAAGTGCAATACCCGCTCTTTGAAATGCTGCTGCATTGACACTCCATCGGGTGCGGCGCCATGAATATGCAACAGATTACCCTCGATAAAAGCGGGGTCAAAAAAGGGTACGCCCTGAATATGATCCCAGTGATAATGGGTAAAAAACCAATAGGCTTCAATGGGAAGTTGGGGCTTTAGATGTTTCCCCAGCATCCGGATACCGGTACCCCCATCAAAAATTAGGCGTTTGTCAGCGATACGCATCTCCACACAGGAGGTGTTCCCGCCGTAGCGAATGGTTTCTTTGCCAGGGGAGGGAATACTACCCCGCACGCCCCAGAATTGGACAACGAACTCAGAGGAAGGACTGCTTTCCATCGGAATTTTAAGGCTTTAATGTATGGCACTGACCCTGATGACGCAGTAGGTGATCACATAATACTAAGGCGACCATTGCTTCTACCATAGGCACAGCCCTGGGTAAGACGCAAGGGTCGTGACGCCCTTTGGCAGCAAGTACTGTTTCTTCACCGGTACTGGTCACTGTACGCTGTTCTTTTCGTATAGTAGCAGTGGGCTTAAATGCCACTCGCAAAATAATCGATTCTCCGTTTGTGATGCCTCCCTGAATGCCACCAGAACGGTTGGTTGTCGTCCGTACCGCTCCCGTATCATCGAGATAGAATTCATCATTATGTTCAGAACCCCTGAGCAATGTTCCGGCAAAGCCAGAACCAATCTCAAAGCCTTTGCTAGCGGGTAGGGACATGACGCCTTTGGCGAGATCCGCTTCCAGCTTATCAAATACAGGTTCTCCTAGCCCTTTTGGCACATTGCGGGCGACACATTCGACT
The DNA here is from genome assembly GCF_040226375.1 of Coleofasciculus sp. G2-EDA-02. Lineage (NCBI taxonomy): Bacteria > Bacillati > Cyanobacteriota > Cyanophyceae > Coleofasciculales > Coleofasciculaceae > Coleofasciculus > Coleofasciculus sp. G2-EDA-02. Next base: position 26,714 of record NZ_JAVKEW010000034.1, read on the forward strand.
ACCCCACCGATGGAATCTCCTTCACGCCGGATTAGCTCGATTTTTTCGATCATTCTTTGGGCGCATTCACTATCAGGACAACGGACGATATTACTTTCAACCTGTTCCAGGGTGACGGTGTGGGGATCAACGATGCCTTCTAAATCTTGAATGCGTTTAACATAGCCAACGATTTCTACATTGGCAACCTGTTTGAGGATTTTTTTCGCGATCGCACCTGCTGCAACCCTGCCAATGGTTTCCCGTGCTGAGGAACGTCCACCGCCCTGCCAATTGCGAATCCCATATTTAGCATCATAAGTGGCATCGGCATGAGATGGGCGGTATTTAACCGCCATCTCTGAGTAATCTTGAGGGCGAGTATCTTTGTTGGGGACAAAGATAGCAATGGATGTGCCTAGGGTTTTCCCTTCAAAGACACCGGAGAGAATTTCACAAGTATCGGTTTCCTTGCGCGGGGTGGTAATCTTGCTTTGTCCGGGACGCCTGCGATCGAGTTCAAACTGAATCTCTGATGCGGAAATCTCTAATTGGGGCGGACATCCATCGATCACCACACCGACACCGCCGCCGTGGGATTCCCCATAAGTCGTAATCCGAAACAGATGCCCGAAACTATTGCCCATAATAATCGAGATGATGCCTTTAAGATTCTTATGTTAGCAACGATTTAGTCGTCTCCGCCCACCCTACACCTTAGCCCTCATACTTTCCTGTACCCAATCACTATGGTTCCCACCGTTACGACAATTCCCATTCAACATCTCGCCTCAGGCGATCGCCTCTCGCTCCAAGTCTACAGGTTTCTTGGCGCAAGCCCTGGGAAAAAGGCATATATTCAAGCCAATCTCCATGGTTCAGAAATTGTTGGCAATGCTGTCATTCACCAACTTCTTGAGTTTTTCAGCCACTTAGAGGAATCTCAACTTACGGGAGAAATTTGGCTGGTTCCTGTCTGTAATCCTATTGGCACTAACCAGCGTAATCATTTTTTTGCTACTGGACGATTCAATCCCTACGATGGGAAAGATTGGAATCGGATTTTTTGGGACTACGAAAAAGAATGTGATAATTTAGCTGAGTTTGCTGAATTTCAGATGCATTACTCTCCTGAAGAAATCCGTCAAAATTATTTGCAACGTATTCAAGCCAGCTTTAAGAAACATGGGGATAAACTTCAGTCTCCTAGCGGACTTCCCTTTAGTGAACGCTATCGCTACCAGCTTCAATCACTCTGTTTAGATGCTAACTATGTGATTGATATCCATAGTTCCAGTAATCAGGCGATTGATTATTTGTATTGTTTCCAGAGTCGTGAGAAAAGCGCCAAAGCCTTTCTTTTGAATCGCGGTATTTTAATGAATGAATATGACGGCGATGCCTTTGACGAAGCTTTTATGAAGCCGTGGTTGGGATTAGAAAAGCAATTAGCCGCCTTTGGTAAAGCGATTCAGTTTGATGTTGAGTCTTGGACGTTAGAACTGGGTTCAGGGATGGAAATGAATCCCGACTCAGTAAAAAAAGGAGTTATGGGTATCAAAAATTATCTAGCACAAAAACAACTGCTAGATTGTCCCGATTTGCCCCTAAAGAACACAACCTCTCAATCGGTTGAATTTACCATAAAAAGCCAAATAAAACAGTATTATGCTCCAGCGGGGGGTATGATTCAATCACGAGTTCAGTTGGGCAGTAAAATTAGATTAGGTCAGTCTTTATATCAATTACTGAGTTTTAACCGAGAGGGAGATTTACCTCAATTAATTGACGTTATGGCTGAATCCGATGGTTTGGTGTTTAGCGTTGCCAAGAATCATGCTGTTAATGAAGGCGAGTATGTTTTATCAATTATGTAGATAAAGATAGATGTTGTTGTTCCGTTATTGGTGGGGAGGGCGGGTTTTGTTGTTCAGTTATCGGTGGGGAGGGCGGGTTTTGTTGTTGGGTTATCGGTGGGGAGGGCGGGTTTTGTTGTTGGGTTATCGGTGGTGAGGGCGGGTTTTGTTGTTCAGTTATCGGTGGGGAGGGCGGGTTTTGTTGTTCAGTTATCGGTGGTGAGGGCGGGTTTTGTTGTTCAGTTATCGGTGGGGAGGGCGGGTTTTGTTG
>NZ_JAVKEW010000035.1:0-15702 GCF_040226375.1 Coleofasciculus sp. G2-EDA-02
AACACATTCTTTCTTGTTTTCAATAGTACGATAGGGCATATCGAAACTAGCTTCTGTAATGGAGCAAAACGCTTCTGGAGAGATGCTCCTCTGGTATGAAATAGGCGACTATTTCATAGTAAGAGTGCTCGATGAAAGAAGAATCCTCACGCCTTTAGGCTGAGGAGTGTCAAAAAAGCGTCTACCCCATCTAATAGAATCAGCGCTGGTTTGTAGGCTTGGTTAATTTCAGCAATCATCAATCGTTGGTGAGGGGAAGAATGTAAATCCTGCATATAATTAAACGAATCCCCCGGCACATATTTGGCAACCATCCCCACGGAATTCTTCAGAGATAGGGTAAAATGACCACCAAAACGATGGGTTTTCAAGCAACAGGTATTAACAATTGCCCCAGAATCTAAAATTGGACGAGCAAAGGCAAAGCCTTTTTGCCAATGGGTTCCCTCGGCGGAAATATACTGCCATTGATCTGCATCCATCTCATCAAAAACAATCGTTTCTAAGCCATAGCGATCTGCCAATTGAAACACCTGTTTTTGTTCCATGGCTTGACGAGTATTTGCCATCCCGGAGCGATCGCCTATTGTAATTCCTTGGCTTCCAGCATTCTGTAACTCTTGCACTAGCGCCTCTAGGAGTTGAGTATCGGTGGCGGCTGGGGCGGGATCTCCGGTGTTATAGTTGGGCTTAAGAAATATAGTGCGATCGGAGAGTCCTTCAGGTTGTAGCAAGTCCAGTGCTTTTTGAGTTCCTGCAACTCGGTCATCGGTACGCACCAGAACCACTTTACTCACATTACCGGATGGAGACTGGGCGATGGGAGTGGGTGTGGTGGTGGGAACGGTTGCATCAACGGAAGCATCAGGTGTAGGCGAGGTGGAATTTACGGTTCTGCAAGCCGCAGGTAGAATCGATGTTCCAGCAGCTAATGCGGCTAAACGCAGAACACGGCGTCGTTTGTACTTGCGAGTGGAGTGATTGGGTTGCATGGTGGCTTGAGTTCAAAAACAACAGTTCTGAATTAAACTGGCTCAGTGCTAAAACCTGTTGATATCTTGTACCATTTTAAATCAGTCCGCATATTCGCCAAGAACTCAAGTTCTTGGCTAAAAGCTCAAGTCCACTAAAGTGGACTAAAACTCGTGTATCATGTCCAATTATTATTACCTTCTCTCTGGCAATCTTCCTACTTCCCTTCTTTCATCTGCTTTCTACCCTTTGCATTATCTTCATCAAAATTTAAGTATTCAACTGAACATAATATTATGGCTCTTCCGGACTTACTATAGCAAACTGTTAGTTAAAATGGCTCCAGATCTAGTTATACCGTGATTTTATGCCTCAACCGTCTAATTTAACTCAAAATAACGGACAAAAGCCTTGCTTAACAAGGTTTTTGTCCGTCGTCTGAGGCAATTTAGCATAATAAGTCAGGAAGAACCGAAAACAGCGATAAACTGGTATAAGAGTATTTAGTATGGCGAGTGTATGATCACCAATTCGATTGTTTTAGGTTACAAGAGCGTGAGTATATCCCGCTAGAACCAAATGAAAATGGTATTATTTGTCGTGAAATCTTTCCTGGCTTGTGGTTAAAACAACCCGCCTTACTCGCTGGAGATTTAACCAAGGTATTGGAGATCATCCAACAGGGGATAGCCACAGCAGAACATCAGATGTTTGTTAAGTCCTTATCGAGGGAGTAATCATGGGACGAAAAGCGAAACTAAAACAACTTCGACGCCAAAGTCAAGGACAAGAACAGTCGCCAATGTCAACACAACCAACCCACTTTGAGTCAACCCAATTCGTGCAACAACTTCAAGTTGAAGGTTATAAGCTTGATCAAGCACAGCATTCTCCAGACGTACCCTTGCCAAAGCCGTTAAAAAAACCCAATCCCCAGTTATAAGTATTTACAGCCAAACTTTAGGGTGCGTTAGCGAAGCGTAACGCACCAATCAATCCTTAATTAACATAGCAGTATCAAGGCAGGTTAAAATCTAAAGAGGACTTACAGAGGAAGCTGTGCCGTTTCCAACCAATCAAAAATTCGGTCTAATTGCTCTAAGGAAATGAGTCCATATTGCCACAACGTCATCGGTAATAGATTAGGACTCTCTTCCTGATGGCGTAAGGCTAAGGAAATCGCTGACGATGGAATCGCTAACTCCTCTCGTAAGAAGTTAATAAACTTGTCGAGTGCGGTAGATTTCATGGTTTTAGGTGTGGGGTACTTGGCGTCGGTAGTAGTAAGGTACACTTAACGGGGATCAAAAAGCCTCACCCATTAGAGTTATTCTTAGGAGTCACAATTCGCTAAATTTTTTGCTGCAATGAAACTTAACCAATTTGATCTGCCTGAGTTTGATTAGAGGTTGAGAGATAGTGTCCTACCTAACTGAAGAATCGATTACTAAAAGCGCTTAACTGCCATACAACCGTTGACCTGTCCCCGGAAGAAGTGTCAGCATTCTCGGATTAATACGCTCTCCCACGGTGACTTCAATCCTACCATCCCATTCTTCAATCGAGAGAACCTGATTATCCGATCCTTCATAATCAAAATATCGACAACGTTCTGCTGTGCGGCGCAACGTTGTACCCGTGCGCGTCATTTGAGCCACGCCAGATTCTACACAGCGATAGATATCTCCGCTAAAGTTTAGCTGCTTAGGGGGTTCTCCACTCACTTCTAACTGCTGCGTTGGCTCTAATAATGCCACTTCTACTCGGTCATCTTCATCCACAGAAAGCCAGCAAATACGATCTCCATCTTGCAATAAATACTCATACCAAGCATAGTCGCCTACATTATAAGTCAGTTGCCCTTCCACCACCCAATCTGTCCCCATGTATTGGACAATATCACCAACTTCCAGGGTAAAAACGGTACGTTCTTCCATGGGTAAACGCCGACTTTCACCGAGTCCTGATAAAAGTCCCCGTTGCTGAAGAACTAGCAAAACAACAGCAGTAGCAATAATTACAATAATTCCAATCCAAACAAATACCATCATCACAATTTACTAAGGATTAATACGCTGTCCAACGGGGGTCAGACTGATAACGCACAATCACAGGATGAGAGAGGCGATTCACCTGCACATTTCCTAACTGGACATCCCCAGGTAAATCAAATAAATGGTGCAAAATCGGCTCAGTCAGATACCGAGTTGACACCGATAATGTCAGCTTATCCGCTTGAATCGAGTGCCGCGACGCCAAGACAAAACCCCAGGGTCCAAAACTGGGAACATCCACCACATAAGGATGAGTCGATAATCCCACATCCGATAGCGTTGCCACAATACAGCTTAGAACATCTGGAGCAAAAAAAGGACTTGATGCTTGGGTGACAAAAATGCCATTCTCTGCCAATCGCGGTAATAAACGCTGGTAAAACCCTTCCGCATACAGCTTGGCAAGCACTTCTCGGTCAGGGTCAGGAAAATCAGCAATAATAATATCAAAGGTTTCATTTAAGGCAGGTGCTGTAACAAAAGCATCGGCGTTAATCACCTCAACACGAGGATCAGTTAACGCCCCCTCATTTAACCGCACCAACTGAGGATGAGACTGGGCTAACTTGACCACTTCGGCGTCTAACTCAATCAGCACCACTAGTTCCACGTCTTGCCACTTCAACACTTCCCGCACCGCCATCCCATCCCCTGCGCCCATGACTAGCACATGACGTCTGTTCTGACTCGCACTCATTGCCGGATGTACTAATGCTTCATGGTAGCGGTATTCATCCAGGGTAGATAGTTGCAAATCTCCATCTAAAAATAGTCGCAAATCTTGTCCCCGGCGCGTCAAGACAATCCGTTGATAGGGGGATTGAATGCGGGTAATTACGGGGGCTTGATACAGGGTATTTTCCAACCGATTACTGATGGGAATCGCGGCGGGTGCGGATAGCGTCAGCAAGACACCTAAACCTAAGCCTAGATATCCCCAACGGCGCAGCCGAGGAAAGTGCTGTCCAATGGCAAACACCATAAAGGCGGGTAATGCACCCAGAACAAAGGCGGCGGGAAATAAGCCAATTAAGGGTAGTAACAATACTGGAAACAGTAACGAACCTAACAACGCTCCCACATAATCCAGCGCCAAAACCCCAGCCAGCGCCTCCCGCACTCCCTCCTCTAATTCGAGCACTCGTGTCAGCAGGGGGACTTCTAAACCTGCCAAAATGCCCAGTAATATAGTTACCAGGAATAATCCCAACCAGAGGAAACCGTTGACAACAAATAGGGCAAATAATCCTAAGGGTAATAATGCCGTCAGGGGAGCCATTAGGAGTTCAACTTGAAGAAATGCCACCAGGAGTTGCCGTTGTTGGAGCCAAGGAGGGGACTTGGGCGCGATAAATTGACTTAAGTAAGAGCCAATTCCCATGGCTGCCAAAAAGCCGCCGATAGCTACTCCAAAAGACAGCGCCTGATTGCCCACTAAATAGCTAGCCAGGGTTCCGAGCAACAGTTCAACCGCCAGTCCACAGCTAGAGGATACCGCCGCCGCCGCTAAGAGTAGCCGACGTTGATGGCGATTTAATGATGCAACTGGGGGTTGAGTTACGGGTTCAACATTGGAGTTGTCTGTGGAGACTCCCTGATGTGCCATGAATTTTTAGTCAGTTATCGTTATCAGTGCGTCGTCATTTGTCAAGGAACAGGGGGATAAGGGAGGGCGGGTTTTGAACAAAGGTTATCGTCAACAGCGCCACAACATTCCCTAAACCCGCCCCTACAGACGTGTTATGGCATGTCTCTACTCAAAATTCAACATGTCCTATTTTCCTGCACTCGGACCGCCGCCACGAAACTCTCCATAAGACGAGCGATTGGGTAAAAGAATCCATGTTCCTCCCCGATATTGACCCGATAATCCTGTTCCATGTCGGGGCCAATAGTTGTCCTGTTTATCGGCTCGCAGGACGAGGGCAGAACGCTGTGTATAACCTGCCGTAATTGTCAAGAGGGCGATCGCGATCGCAGCCCCAGCAAAAATCTTAGTTAACATCTGTGAAACTCCTAGGATGAACAGAGTTTTGAGTTCTCAGTTAGACAGTCAAAGAGTGCTTGATCAGGGGTGTTTATCTTGGGGATAATCCGATAAAGGAGATGGGCGAATGTGAACAACCTCAACGGGAACCAGAGTGCGGTTGCGATCGCGCACTGTCAGCGTAGTCTGATCCACGGGTGCATCTGGCATCACATCGACATGAAACCCGTAGGAACTGCGAGGTTCTAAGGTGAAAAAACATTGGACTTGACCCTTCGCCGATTCCACCTTGCCATCTTCTTCTTTAAAGCTTAGAGGCATAGGCAAAGCACGGGCATAGACTTGTTCTCCATAAGCATCATTAATCACCAGACGTGCGTTTAGCTGTCGCGGTGAGGTTTCGTCAGATTTGACATTGATCTTGACCCGCACTAGCTGATCAGCCCCTCCCACCGTAGCGCGTCCACTGGGATCGCTATCTTGAATTGTTTTCGCGATCGCGACTTTCCCAGAAAAGGGTGTGGCAATGATCGCCATAATCCCTAGAATTCCCGAACCAATTAAACCTGACCCCAAATAGCGCGTATCAACAACCCCATTTTCCACTCTCACCTTAAATCCCACGGGTTGTTCGAGTTCTTGTCCAGAGGTATTGCCATAGTCCAACACAGCAATTGCCACGGTGATTTTCTCATTTTTCTTTGCCTGAACGTCGAGTCCTCCCTGCAAATCCGACTCATACCAAGTACCCGATTCACCATCTTCGTACCACGTCCCCGACTCACTCCAGGCTTCTTTCATCGCTGAGGCGATCACTTGCCCATTTTGGTCAAGAATTTGAATTTCGTAGATCACCCACTGATTCGTTGACAGCCAAGCCTCCACATCAATCCGCAAAGCACCGATAAGCTGAGGCTGCAGTTGTATCGACTCCAGTTGAACCGATTCCTCTGGCTCAACGTATACTGTCTGTGACATCAACCTTTTATGGAAAAACTGAGCCACAACAAACGCTAGTAGCACTAACCCTGCTGTTCCCAGAGCAATGTAAGACCAGAGATCGACAAAACGACCGGTTCGCTGAGTTTGGGTAGTGACTGGCATTGGCTTGAAGTTCAATTCAAATTTTTCAGGGAACTGAAACAGGTTGTCTCAGTCCATTATCGAATACGAATCCGGATTCCCGAAGAGCGATCAATCACATCTGAGCTGTGGATGGGGACTCTACCTGATCGAGATCGGTGTCTGGCAGACCGAGTTGTATCAATAATCACAGGATCAACCAAGATAGAATCCGAAATAGTCGAATTGATAATTGTGGGGTTAATTAGCGTAGAATCACGAATGGTTCCCCGAATCGGCTCTTGATACCGAGTATAGTCGCGATCGCGATAGTTGCGATCGGATGAACCTTCAGAGGAAAAGGCACAAGGTTGACCTGTGACCCGATTCATGGGTATCGGTGATGGAATGGGGCTACCGTAAATAACCGAAGTACAGCGCGATGACTGAATCGGTCTAGCCTCTACAGCGCTATTCCCCACTATCATCCAAGCCACTCCCACGGTTAAAGGCGTGAGCATGATGTTCAGCCAACGGCGTTGTAGGAGAGAAAGTTTCAGCATCGTTTCACCTCAAAATATGTTACGTAGCCATTCAGCGATTCACTGAAGCGCAAAAATTTATCCCGTATCCGGCGATCCTGTTTCCTTATCAGTGTACCTATCCCACTGAATCCGGCTGTCAATCCCAGCTTAAGTGAATTTCAGATTGACTTGTTAGTTCCTTTGCGCTTTAATTCCTTCAGGTTTTCGTGTAATTTCAAGATATAAGCCTAGAGCCAGATCTAACTTCACCCAATGGCACGAATCAGTGTCTCGATGATGTCAAGTTTTTGACCAATGACCAATGACCAATGACAAAGAACAATTCCGCATCGAATACCAAACTGGAAAAGCTACCTTTGAGCGGGGTGACTATCGCGCTGCGGTGAAGCACCTCGAAAAAGCCTGCGCTTTGATTAACCGCAATTCTCGTTTAGGGGGAGAGGCGCAAATGTGGCTTGTTACAGCTTATGATGCAGCCGGACAACAAACTGACGCGATCGCGTTAGGTCAGCAACTGACAAAGCATCCTGACCTGGATATTCGCAAACAGTCTACCAGCTTACTCTACATCCTACAAGCCCCCCAGCTCAAGCGACCTGAGGAATGGATGACCAAGATTCCCGATTTAGGTGCTATTTCTGAAAGTGATCCCATAGATCGTCGGGGTAGCGGGGTGACTAGAAGCAATCCCAGTTTGAAAAGACAAATTGAATCGGATGCGATCGATATGAGTCAGGTTAATACCAAAGATAATCAATTTATCTGGGTGGCTCTGGTTGTTATTGCCGTATTAGTGGGTGGACTTATCTGGTGGGGAGTGTGACATCCCTGAAGGGGTGATCTGATGAAATTATCTGAATGTTTTCTATAAATCTGTGAGCAGCCTTGCCTTTCTGAGGATAAAGGTAAGAACTGTCTCTTCTCTAGAAATGATGTCAGCTCTACCTTCCATGCCGGATTGGATGGTACATTGGCGTTCACCAGCAATTAGAGATAGGGTTTCTGGCTGAATCGTCACTTCGTAGGTGCCAGCAACAGCACTAGCACCACTGCCTGGAGACGCACTGACACCATTACCTTGAGGTGCGATCGCGTCTGGAGAAATGGTGCTAACTGTACATGGAAGCGTGCCGTAGTCGGGATAAGGGCAGGCAGAAACCCGCATTTGCACCCGTTGACCTGTTTCCACTTTACCGATATCTTGAGATGGCACGGAGGTTTTGATGACCAAAGGAGCTTCACTCGGGGCAATTTGCGCGATCGCTTCTCCAGAACTAACCACTTGTTCGGTGTTGCGGAGATTGAGTTGCTGGATAATGCCAGATGCCGAAGCACGAATCACTGTGCCAGTCAGTTCGGTTTCGATTTGTTGGAGTTCTTGTCTATCCCGGTTGAGTTGGTTCTGAATTTCAACCTGACGTTGGATAAGCTGCTCTCGTTCTTGGTTTAATCGGGATAGGCTGGCTTCCCCAGTAGCCCGTTCTTGGGCGATTTTCTCCTTAGCTATTGCTACACCTGCATCACTGGGATTGAGGTTAACTAATGCCCCAAGCCGTCTGGCTTGGGCAGCATTGACGGCTGATGAAAGCCTTTCGATGTCTTGTTTTTGCGCCTCGACGGTGGCTTTTTGGGCTTCCAAGGCTTGTTCTTGTTGAGTAACGGAGAGTTGGGCTTCCTCAAATAGATCCAGAGAAAGAGCGCCAGATTCAGCAATGGGTTTATAGCGATCGCGTCTTTTTCTGGCGGCGTTTAATGCGGCTTCGGTTGAGTTTAAGTTGGCTTCGGCTGATTTAAGCAGAGCCTGAGTTTTTTGTAATTCCTCTTGGGCTTGCTTGAAGTTGGCTTCGGCTTCTTGAACCTGGGTTTGAGTGGTAATTTGCCTGTCTCGATAGTCCCGTTGGGTACGGCTGAGTTCAGCTTGCGCGGAGGTAATGGTGCCCTTGGTGCGATCGCGTTCAGCAGTAATCTGCCTATCGAGAGCAATAATCTGGGCGTCGATTTGCGTGAGTTGTTGTTGATTTTGTTTAATATTACTTTGCAGTTGGCTTTTTTGGGTTTGCAGGCGGGAATCATCGATGGTGGCAATAATATCCCCTTGTTTGACGGGTTGATTTTCTTTCACTTCAATGCTTTCGACGCTTCCCTCTGTTGCCGTCTGCACGAGGCGCAGTTCACCAGCAGGACGAATGGTAGCAGGGGCTTTAACGGTAATTTTGTACTCTGTCAAAGCGGCAAGAGCAATAGTTACGCCAAAGGTTCCCACTAGAAACAGTCCGCCTAGGGTTGTCCAACGACTGATAGGAGGCAGAAACTCGTCGCTTTTGACAATCGGTAAAGAGGTTTCATTAATGTTCATTTTTTTATTGTTAATTGGCAAGGCACTCAATCATTAATTCATTCTCAATGTTTATTTTTAATCTTATTTATACTCCATCCCAGTTTCCCATCCCCCTTGTATATTAAACTAAATAATTCATTCTCTCCAATGGATTTCCTGGTTGAGACAGTAAATCTGACTGATTGCCTTGATACTTAGCATGACCATTTTCTAAAAAAATAATCCAATCTGCTCGCTGAATTACTCTAGGGCGATGGCTAATTAGAATCGTTGTTTTTCCTTGGCGATAGAACAGTAAATTATCTAATACTTGGGTTTCATTTACAGAATCTAGAGCTGATGTTGATTCATCTAACATTAAAATAGGTGGATCAGTAATAATTCCTCTCGCTATCGCCAAGCGTTGCTTTTGTCCACCTGACAGATTAGCACCAAATTCACCGAGTACTGTTTGATATTTATCAGGTAATTTACTGATAAATTCATCAGCTTTAGCAATTTGACAGGCTTTAACAATATCCTCAAAAGTTGCATCGGGTGCAGCTAACCGCAAGTTATCAATAATGGTACGACTCCAAAAATGAGCATCTTGGGACACTAAAACGACCTGTTTTCGCAGGCAGTCTAGAGAGAGGTCGTCTTGGTTATAAATGCTATAGCGGATATTACCGGATTGGGGCTTGTATAACCCGGAAATTAGTTTTGCCAGAGTGCTTTTCCCACAACCGGATTCACCAATAATGGCAATGACTTTCCCACCTGGAATTGTGAAAGAGAAGTTCTTCAGTAAGTCCACTCTACCAGGATGGTGAAAATTGAGAGTTGTACAAGTAATCTCTGCATTATCCGGAAGGGTTGCCCAGGCTTTTTGAGGATCATCCTGAGCTTCTGGAGTCGCATCAATCACTTCAGTAAGTCGTTGAGTCGCTAGTTGAGCGCGGATGAAGGGATTGATAAAGCTTAAAACGTTAATGATTAAGGTAAAGAAATTTCCACTTAGGCTATTAAACGCTAACAATTGTCCGATACTTAATCCTTGACGAATAACCAGTGTACTACCAAACCAGAGTAATAGAATGCTACCATTTCTGTAGAGAAATCCGGATAAGGTCGTGCTAACAATTGCCATTTGCATTGCTCGGAAACTCAGGTATGCTTGTTCCCCATAGCGCCGCTGGAATTCTTCCCAAAAGGACGGAGCAGAGTTAGTACTTTTGAGGGTGATCGCCCCTTTGAAGGTTTCGACTAAAACTCCTTGATTTTCAGAGGATAAAACCAACAACCGACGCATTTTATTGCGAATGAGTGGGAATAACACCAGAGTCGAAAAAATCATCAAGCCAGCAACTCCCAAAGAAACAAGGGTGAGTACCCCACTGTAGAAAATCATAAACCCTAGAGAAAAGGCGGCAATAAAAATTTGACTGGGTAAGGTGACACCCACCTGAGAAATCAACATATTGATATCTTGAATATCCCGCAAGCGGCTACTAATTTCTCCACTGCGTCGGAATTCGTAGTAGGAGAGGGGTAAACTTAGAATTGCCCTGCCAAATTCTAAGATTAAATCTAACTCTAGGCGTTGGGCAAAGTGAGCAATTAGGTTAGATTGCAAGAATCTTAGCCCCATAGCCATTAAGTTCATCACGAATACAGCGATCGCAATCCCCCTTAATAAGTCCGTATCGCGTCGGATTAGTACCTCATCGGTGAGAATTTGGATAAAAAAGGGAGACGTTAGGGATAGCAAACCAATTACCAGGTTCAGCAGCAACGCTTCAGTCAGAAGGGGGCGATAGTTCCAGATTCGTCCCACCAACCGCCACAAACTGCTGACCTTATTTCGATCATCTGGAGCTTGGTAAAACTCAGGACGTGGTTCGAGTAACAGCATGGCACTATTATTCCAGCCTGAAACCAGTTCTTCTCTAGATACGGTGCGAATTCCCGCTGCTGGATCAGCAATAATATACTTTCTGCCTCGTCGCCCATACAAAATGACCCAATGATTACCCTTCCAGTGAATAATTCCAGGTAGAGGAAGGCTATTTCTGTCAACTAATTCTAAAGGAACTTTCACGCCGCGTGCATTGAAGCCAAGTAATTTTGCACCCTGCTTAAGGTTAAGCATCGTTGTACCAAGTTGACCTGTTCCCGTCGCTTCACGGGTGCGAGTAATACTAAAAATTTGCCCATAATGTTTGGCAACGGATGCCAGACAAGCTGCGCCGCAGTCTTCTATGCTATGCTGCCGAACAAGAACTGGAGATTTCATAGACGTTTTCCAAGTCATTTAATGACAAATCTTTATGGCGTTATCCCTAGGTAGAATCAGGTGAAGCGTCACCCTAGAAAACAAAAATTAGTAGGTTTGAAATCCCTTCCCTATCCCATAACGCACCGTCCGAAATTCCACGCGGTTTGTATCTGGGTCATAAAGCGTATAAGTGGCTTTTCCGGGTTCTCGTCCCACATTACCCACCCCAATTATCCGCCGGGGAGATACTGTCGCTGTCTGAACTGGCTGTTGACTGTCAAGAGTGGTTACTTGGGAGGAGACGGAACCCCCTTGCAGTTCGTACTCAAACGTTAAACCTGACCGACCGCAAAATAGGTTATTCGCACCTATACGCATTAAGCGATCGCACAATTTCCAAGGGGGTGTCTGAGGAGTCAGTTTATCATCCACACTCACACTACTCCCATGAATCAGCAAGCAATCGAGTTCAAAGAAACCAAAATCTAGAGAACGAATCCATTCAACAGTTTGACGAGAAACGCTATCCCAAAGCAATTTGACAGCATCAGCACCATAGTATTCAATCAGTTGAGTCGGTTCGCCTGTAGTCCCCAATCCATACAGAATCAAACATTGTTCCTCCCACCAACCCGTACAAATATTAGGAATCGGTTCATTCGATTTAGGAGAACGAATTCGCTGCACTACCCGTTCACTCTCCGGTCTAGAACCAATAAAATCTCCCAAGATATAGATATCCTCTACACATTTTTTCTGGCGTTTAATATCAGCTAACACGGCTTCATAAGCCGCGATATTCCCTTCAATTCCACTTAAAATTGCCCAGTTTTTCATTGGTTATTCCTTAGGCGTCAAGTATCAAGCTCTATTCGAGTCAGAACTGACGCAAAACCTATACACTGTTTACGTTTTAATAGTGAAGCGGCACCTATTGCACCAAACGCTAATAGGCTTATTGCAGAATCAGGTTCAGGCACTGACTGCCGACCATTGATGTAGTATTGCGTCTTATCCCAAACCTGCCCTCCGATGGTTCGCCCCAAAACCCTTCCATTTAGATCTCCATCGAGAAAGTGGATACCACCATATAACCGAGAAATTCCGGCTTCATCAGCAGCTTCTGAAAAGGTATTCCAGCAAAGCAGTACGTTATTTGCTGGCGTACCCGTTTCAAAGGCAGAGCTATTTGCTGGTTGGATATGGCACGCGCCGAAGTAATCACTTTCTGTAAACCGTTTAAGAATCTCAGCACTAGCGGCGCTGAAAGTACTGTGTCCTGATACATATTCGGCAAAAGGAGGCGTGACAAAGCTAATCTTCTGGTAAGGCAACCAGGCTGAACCATCGATCCACTGGGAGCCTTGATTAGGACCAGCCCAAGCGTAGATTTCTTGAACGCCCCTGTCTGGATTGGTACGGACATAGGGGTGATTATCAGGTAATAGATGGTTCTGTGCCAGATATCGGATGGCTGTCACCGGACGGACGTAATCATAGAATCGTTTGGCATCCCAAGCCGCGATCCCAGCGTCAAAGACAGCGTTGCCTAAGGCAAAGAACATCTTCACATCATCGTCAAGATTGTGCATATCTCTCTGAGAGATATACTCGCCAAAAAGGTGCCAGTGACCGGGAGGCAGTACAGTTGCCGGACCGTCTGCCCAGTACTCAGCGACTACTTTTTGCTCGTCCGTGAGTTCGGCGCTGTACTCAATGACTTGTAAAGCCTGATCGATGTACTCCTGAGTGCCAAACTGCGCTGGGGGGGGAGGTAAAAATTGATCGCCAGATGTCAGGGCAAAGGGGGTCACCTCTCCCCAGTGGGGTGTAAGCCACTTTTGAACGGTCACGCCATTGTTTACGCTCAACGGTTGCCAGCGATTCGGGTCATTGACCGTATCCCAGGTGTTGACTGGCACATAGCTACTGGTGTCAGCGTAACCGTTTAATTGGTTTGAACCATCGTTGTGCCGGACATTAAGTAAAGCCTGGGCAACGACGTTACCAATTCCAGCCGCCTTACTCGTGTCGATGGTTGGGGTGTAAGTATAAGTCAGGCTAGTCATCAGGTCATCAAATAAAGAAACCTGAGATGGGAATAGGTCTGCCAGTGTGGTGTAGGCAGCATAGCTGATTGCCTCGCTTTTGTTTTCATCGGTAATGAACTCCTCACAGACTTGGAGAGTATCTCCCAATTGAGTGCCAATTGCTATTGGGTCGTAGGCAGCCCAGGCATCGAAGATACTGGTATGTACAATGCCGAGAACCCGCGATACTGGCGTGGGTCCAAGATTTGTATTGCTAATTGCCTGTAGAGTGACGTTGTTCCATTTGGCAACTACAGTCGCATCATCACTCAAGGTAAAGCCACCCAAGGTAACAGCTTTGGCTGGCAACCCAAGGAATAAGCTTGCTACTGCTACTCCAACGGATAAGTATGATTTGATTCTTTGTTGTGTGTGCAGTTCATGGAGAGTCTTGCACCTAAAAATTGGGTTTTTCATGCTAAATATGGGAGTACTACAGTTAATAGTTATCGCGCACAAATATGAGTCGGGTCATCCGCTTTTTCTGCATACTCTAGCCCTTGTGCCAGCCGCCATGCAAAGATAGGAGGTAAACCTTTAGCAATAATGGCAGCACAGGTTTTTTTGTAGTCGTACTCAACCTCTCTGAGCGTTACCTGTTCGGTGTCAGTGTCATAAATGACATAGGTGGCATTAGGACGCCCGTGACGTGGTTCTCCTACGGAACCTACATTAACAATACGTTTGAGGGGAGCATTAAACATTTGCTGTTGTTGCTGTCCCTCTGCCCTAATCTTGACTTGTAGTTGCCCTGCTTCCAGAGTACGAACATAAGGTACATGGGTATGCCCACAGAAGAGGACATCTGCATCCACTGACAACACTCGTTCTGAGGCTAGGAATGCATCTAATGTTGGCAACAAATACTCATGGTTGCTGTGAGGACTACCGTGAACAAAACAGAGGTTCCCTTCTTTTAAACTATGAGGCAATTGAGCTAAAAATTCTCGTATTTCCGGGTAAATTTCCTGGTTAGTCCATTCATGGGCAAGGTGTCCTCGTTTTTCTGCTAATACTGAAGGATAGGAGCATTCACAGGCGTTTAGCCCTTCTACAACATCTTCATCCCAACATCCCTGGCAGGTGGGAATATCTAACGAGCGAATTTGTTCGACTACGGCATTGGGATAAGGACCATAACCCACCAAGTCACCCAGACAAAAAATTTTGTCAGCGTTTTGGCGATCAATATCCAATAAAACGGCATCTAAGGCTTCGTAATTACCGTGAATGCAAGAGATAACAGCGAGTTTCATACTTCCTCTAAGTCTTCTTCTAATGATTCTTGGATTTGTTTTTGGTAGTGATAAATGGCAGCATCGGATAAGCAACAATCTTTTAAGGTTTGAGAAATTGCTTTTTTATCCAATTCAATTCCGACCACTTCAATCCCACTAAAGCGCTGAGGATGCCCTTCTAACCAACGGGGAACAGTTAACTCGGTGTAGGTACTATCGGGCATTCCCGCGACACAATCAAAGTAGAAGGCTCGTCCGTCAGCTAGGTCAAAAATTCCTTTCGCTCGGTTAACGTTACCATAGGCTCCTTGAGTTAGCTCGTACCAGAAGACATTCAAACTCGCGGGATCAAGAACTTGACCGCTAATTGGCGCACGCCAAAGCTCCGATTTTCCTTCCGTGGATTCAACTGTAACTCCCGGTACAACTTCGTCCGCCCAAGCGTGCCATTCCGTATTCTGTACGTTTGGTGGCATCAAGGCAACGCGATGAATTGAGAGTTCATCTAACACAGATAATGCTGGCTCGACTGATGCTAAATCTACATGAAATCCCAGTTCTATATAGGTAATCAGCTCCGCCGCCGCCAAGTCTAACAACCGATTTTCCTCTCCTTCCTTGAGGATTTTAACAGCAGGAAACTCAGCAGCAATGCAGGTCATGTCAATGGGAACCGGGTCAGAACCAGGACTGAAATACTGCACGGGTTGGTTGGTAATGGCTAGCTGTTGTCGAATCCAAGTGGTTTTTCCTGCTCCTGGTAAACCAGCGACAGCAATAATCATTGAGGTCATTTTAGATAATGATTATCATTATAAATGAACAAGTCACTCGATTCAATGTGAGGAAGTCATAAAAGGAGGTGCTAACAGCAACACTGGGGGAACGCGCTGAGGTTCCGCTAATCGCAAGAGTCCGTAACCAATACCTGCCAATCCCATCATTAACCCCGGTGTTTCAACACCCAATAGCGTTCCACAACGCCAGCCATGCTGATTGATACTTTCTAAAATCATGGCGGTAATAAGCTGCTACGCAGCTTAATTGTATAATATAAAGACAAGGTAAAGAGCGCGGTCGCCAGGATATGCCAGCTAAAAATCATCTGTCTCAAGAGCAGAAAGAAAGACTGATTAAACTCCTAAAGGAAGCTAATGAG
>NZ_JAVKEW010000036.1:0-18921 GCF_040226375.1 Coleofasciculus sp. G2-EDA-02
ATACTCATTAGCTTCCTTTAGGAGTTTAATCAGTCTTTCTTTCTGCTCTTGAGACAGATGATTTTTAGCTGGCATATCCTGGCGACCGCGCTCTTTACCTTGTCTTTATATTATACAATTAAGCTGCGTAGCAGCTTATCAGGGGCTACGTGGGCGGGGATATCGCCTCAAGGGTTGTACCTCCATAGTTTAAGATTGATTGGCGAGAATCAAGATTTGTGCAGTCAGATCTAACTCTGAGCGACTCGAACTTATGCAGAAGTCTCAACTTAAGCCCTGGCGATTAAAATCGCGGCTATACAAACAAAGTCCGCCTACGCGGACTAATGAGATAAGCCAGAGATAATAGATAGGGCATGGCAATGCTATGCCCCTACCACCGTTTAGAAATCATTGATTCGGTAGGGGCACGATATTATCGTGCCCTGATTTAGCATCTGTATAAATCAACAACACCCGTCCTCTCAATTTTATCGGGTCGCCCTGTGTTTAAACCCAAGACGGGTTAATAGAACAGGTGCAAATAGATTAACCTATTCCCGTTAAAGTTTGTCGCCAGAGATAATAGATAGGGCATGGCAATGCCATGCCCCTACCACCGATTAGAAATCATTGATTCGGTAGGGGCACGATATTATCGTGCCCTGATTTAGCTCTTAGCCGTAGCCGTAGGGTGAGCCGAAGGGTGGGGTAACGCACCATCACTCAAAGACGTGACACTGGGCGCAAGATGGTGATAATCGGGCATGGCAATGCCATGCCCCTACCACCGATTAGGAATCATTGATTCGGTAGGGGCACGATATTATCGTGCCCTGATTTAGCGTCCTTATCTTTTTTGATGTATAAATCAGGGCGGATTTTACCGAACATACTATCAAAACCTGTAGGGGCGACCCGCTGCATAAATCAACAACACCCGTCCTCTCAATTTTACACGTTTTGTGCTATAAATATTCGCCATAACTTCAGCGCATTATAAGCACAGCCTGTGGTATCCAAACTATCTAAGCGCAGATTGCCATAAGCTTCCCGTAAGCCTTCCTGATAGCGGCGCAAATCAAACTCTGGTATAATTCCCGCAGATTCCTGAGTATAACGTGCGATCGCGTCCAACTTCTGGGAATCCAAAATCTCCCGCAATTCAGGCGATTCCCGGATTAACGCCTTGATTTTTCTGAGATACCGCTTCCCCACCTGTTCCCAATCAAAATTTTCAGGGAGCGATCGCAGGTTAAGCTGATACCATAGATTCCCCAACCCCTGCGTATCCAAACTCGAACAATCATCCTGAAACCCACTCCCCAGAATCCCCTTCACCGATGAATTGTGGATAAACTTAGTTAACCCTGGAGAATACTCCTCCACCTCCACCTGTGACACCTCAGCATCTTCCAACTCCTGCTGTTTGTGTAGCAGCGATTTCAATCGCCTCTCTATCTATTCAACTTAATATTACACTTGTAAGACGGCAACGCCACAGTTTATGCTTTAATGGTAAAAAAATCAGCATAAATTGATTCGCTTTCTTATTCAGCACCTTTAGTCAAAAAAATCAGAACTTTCACTGAACCTAACCTTCAGATCATTCAAAAAATTCAGAAAATTCAGAAAATTCAGTTTTATGCTAGCGTAGTCATCAGAGGTAGGAATTGGAATGCCAGATGGCAGATGTAGATGTCATAAAACTGGTCGAATTGGCAGATCACTGGATTGCCCAGAAGACAGGAAGCGTACTTAACGATGCCCAAAAGACTATCCTGAGTCAAGCCTTAGCCGGCAACAAACTCAAAACCATTCAAGTCATGGGCTATAGCCAGAATACCGTCCAGCGAGATTTAGCGCCCAAGTTATGGAAACAGTTATCTGAAGTCACCGGGAAACGAGTTACAATAAAAAGTTTACGTTTAATCCTCGAAGGATTACCAGACGCAGATACCGACAAGTCCAATAATCTGACCCCCCCACCACCTCTCCCCCTGAGTACAATCACATTCCCATCCCCCATCTGGGAATTACCCGGAGGACAGCTTGATTTAGCCTCACCCTGCTATGTCGAACGCCCAGGGGATGAATCTCGCGCCTATGAAGAAATCAGTAAGCCGGGAAGTTTGATTCGGATAAAAGCGCCACGACAAATGGGTAAAACCTCCCTAATGGTGCGATTACTGTATCACGCCGAACGACAAGGATGTCGGTCTGTCGCCTTAAACTTTGAGTTAGCTGAACGGGAAGTCTTTGCGGATTTACATCAATTCCTGCAATGGTTTTGTGCTACCGTTACCGATGACTTACACCTACCCATTCAGTTAGAAAACCGTTGGAGTAAATTTTTGGGCAGTAAAAAAAACTGTACCAATTATTTTGAAAAGTATCTATTACCCACACTCAGAACTCCCCTAGTTTTAGGACTCGATGCCGTAGACCGAATTTTCCCTCACGAACATGTCGCCGATGACTTTTTTGGTTTACTTCGGGCTTGGCATGAAAAGGCAAAACAACATGAAATTTGGAAAAACTTTCGCCTGATTAT
This sequence comes from Coleofasciculus sp. G2-EDA-02, assembly GCF_040226375.1. Classification (NCBI taxonomy): domain Bacteria; kingdom Bacillati; phylum Cyanobacteriota; class Cyanophyceae; order Coleofasciculales; family Coleofasciculaceae; genus Coleofasciculus; species Coleofasciculus sp. G2-EDA-02. The sequence continues at coordinate 2,534 of NZ_JAVKEW010000036.1, forward strand.
TGTCCATGGGACAGAAGTTTATATTCCCCTAAGTAATGACCAATCCCCCTTTAATGTCGGATTACCGATTGAATTATCCGAATTTGACGCCCATCAGGTGGAAGACTTAGCCCAGCGACATGGTTTAGACTTCACTTGGAATGATGTCAAACAACTGATGGCAATGGTAGGCGGACATCCCCATCTCATCCGATTAGCATTGTATAAAATTGCCCGTCAGGATATTACCTTAAGTAAACTTCTAGAAGACGCCCCTACTGAAACCGGAATCTATGCAGATCATTTGCGCTTACATCGCTGGCATTTAGAGAAACATCCCGACTTAGCCGACGCCCTAACCCAAGTTCTAGAAGCCAATCGCCCGGTGCAGCTAAAAGGCGCGATCGCGTTTAAACTTAATAGTATGGGATTAGTCTATCTGGTCGGGAATCAGGTGAGTATTCGCAACGATTTATACCGCCAGTATTTTCGCGAACGACTGCATCTGGAAAAACTTCAAAGTCAAGACACCAAAGAATACAGAGGCAGAATCATTCCCCATTCTCTGGGGGATAATGTCCTAGCCGCTATTGTCTTTACCGATATCAAAGACTCTACCCAAAAGCAGCATGAAAACCAGCAACCCACCCTAGCCGCCATCCATCGTGATCTCAAACTGATGACCAAATTATGCCACCAATTTGAAGGAGAGGTTCTCAAATCCATGGGCGATGGATTACTCATGTACTTTGTCTCCGCCGTTAAAGCCGTTGATTGTTCCCAAACCATTCAAAAAACCCTCTCCCTCGCCGCCAGAGGATTACCTACCCAAGAGGTATTACAGCATCGCATTGGCATTCACTTAGCCGATGTCTTTTTCAACGGAACCGATGTACAGGGAGATGGCGTCAATATTGCCGCCCGTTTACAATCTCAGGCAAAACCAGGTGGAATTTGTATTTCATGGATAGTGTATGAAGCGGTCAAAAATCATTTACAATTACAAATTACTAACAGTGAACATCGCCTCTTAAGAGGAATTGACGAACCCATGTTGTTATATCAAATCAGCATTGAGAGATGAAGGAGTGTTGAGTATTGACCCTTCACAACCTTCGGAAAACCTAATTTTTATTTATGTGTAGGGGCGGGTTTCACTACTATATTTTCTGACCTCACCCCGATTGAACTAAACCCGCCCCGACTAAATCGTGAATGGAATGATTTTATAACGAATTAAAAATGACCAACGGGAAAAAATATGTCTAAATGGAAACTGGTAACCGAATTTACCTTTGATAGCGCCCACTATATCAAAGACTACGACGGACCCTGTGGTCGGATGCATGGACATACCTATAAAGTGAGATTAGAAGCAACATCCTCAACCCTTCACGCCTCCGAATACTGTCCCCATGCCGTTATGGTTGCTGATTTCAAAAGCTTGCGCTGGGCAAAAAAAGATGTAACCAAAGGCGGGTTAGATCACGGAGTTCTTAATGAAATATTACCCGATAATTACGAAACCACCGCAGAAATGATCGCTCAATACATTTATGACGAAACAAAAAAACGCATTCCTGAAGGGGTACAACTCAAAGTTACGATATCAGAGACGCCAAATAGTTGGGTAGAATATGAGGAATGAACCGTAGAAATAGTAAGGCTAAATCTAGGCAATTACATAGTCATTTAGACTCACTATCAAATTTAATTAACTTAAAAATAGTGATATAACAATGCCAACCCCTAGCTCAACACCACTCAGACTGTTTCACATCCAGACCTCCACTCTGATTCAGATACCAGAGAATTTGACAATAATTCGTATCGGAAAACCGAATCCTAATTGGTCGCCTGATATTGATATTTCAAATCTGCCCAACTCTGAGATGGCATCCTCCTCTCATGCTGAAATTCAGATTCAGGGAAATGCTTACTTTATCGAAGACTTGGGAAGCACGAATGGAACGTTTCTAAATCACTCGCGCCTGACGCCATTCACACCCTACCAGCTTCATTTGGGAGACAGAATAGACTTGGGCAAAGACGAGCTGTTGACGTTTTTGTTTCAAAAAGCAAAGCGAACGTCTGTTGCAGTTAGCCGTTCTCGATTTAGAAACGACAGACAAACATCAGATCCGAACCCTACGGTGTCGATGTCTGCTCACCAATCCACGAGTCAATCCAACCAGCAAAAGACATGGGACTTCAATATTCTAGGATTAATTTTTAGCAATCTGAAGTCTATTTTTAACAGTATTATATCCTTTTTTAGACAATTAATCAGGGGACGAATTGGCAGGGGTACTAGAGTGGGAGTCTTGTTAATTGCCCTGTTTGCGATCAGTTGGTTCGTTGCTCTGCTATTGCAGGATCTGACCCCTAGCGTTCACCTCACTCTTGGCAATCCTAGTAATGCGACCTCCAACCCGAACAATCCTAACAACTACCTGATGGAAAAGCCGCAGTATGCGCTGTCCTATAACAACAGCCAAGGGATTCCCAATTGGGTAAGCTGGCAGTTAAATCAGAGCTGGTTAGGCAGTGTTGAGCGAAGCAACGACTTTCGCCCTGACACCGCGCTGCCGTCCGGATGGTATCAGGTGCGACCAAATGACTACATAGGCAGCGGCTATGACCGGGGACATATAGTACCCTCTGGCGATCGCACTCGCACTCCAGACGATAACAGTGCTACGTTCGTAATGACAAACATTATTCCCCAAGCTCCACAAAATAATCGGGAGGTATGGCGAGAACTGGAAGAGTATTCACGAGAGTTGGTCTATCAGGGTAAAGAACTCTATATCATTGCCGGGGGTGCCGGTTCAAAGGGAACACTTCAGGGTAAGGTAACAGTGCCACAGCAGACCTGGAAAGTGATTGCGGTGCTAGACCTTCCAGGTCAAGGCGTTCGTGGAATAACCAGCAATACTCGGCTGATTGCGGTGATGATACCCAATTCGGATGAAGTTGCTGGAATGGACTGGCGAGACTATCGGGTATCCGTTGACATGGTGGAAGCAGCGACAGGTTATAATTTTCTATCGAATGTCTCTACTTCGATCCAGGATGAGATTGAAAGCCGACTCGATAAGGAGTAAGCTACGTCTCTACTACCTTGGTTGAAAGACCTGCCACCGTCCCCTCTGGTGTTTTACCTGCGATGTAGATATCGATTGTGGTACTCCCCAAACGGTAAACCTGAATATCGGTGAGACAATCTGAGAGCGTTTGTTCCAAGGCTTGGTATCGCTTCACCTGTGCCTTTTCCGCTTCATTGTGCCAATCCTCCTCTGTGATAGCTGAGGCGAAAAACTGATCAAGGGTCTGGACTTCGATAGGTGTATCCGGTGGATAGCCAGCACGTTCTAACACCAGCGCTGGGGTGAGAATGTCTGTATTGTCCCAGGTGAAAACCTCAAATGGGTAATTGGCTTCGCTTATCCAGAGTAGACCCTCTGAACTCTTCTTTAGCTGGTCGATTTCGTTCATAGTTATAGAGGAATTACACTGGCGGTAAAATACCCCGTCGCTTTAACGTTTCTTCGATTTGCCGTAAGAGTTCAAAATCATTATCGGGTAACGGATGATTGTATTGATTCCCGCTATTTTCACTAACATTTAAATCCGGTTCCAGGAACCCAAACGCTTGGCGAAACTGCTCCGGATTTGCCGCAATTGCACCCTCCAAATGGCAAGGAATAATCCGTTGAAAATCCCAACTGGCTAACTTTTCCACCCAGTTCAGCGTTTCTTTGGGGGCGCGGTTGAGAATCAGAGTTTGTAGAATTGGCGCGACAAAGGGACGCCCATTTCCCCGCAAGGCGTCAAATGATTTGTGCCAACCGGGTTTCCATTTGAAGGGAAATAAACCGAAATAGGCTTGCTTTGACCAATCCGGTGCCTTTCTCGCCTCCCGTAACGCCTGAGTGAAGGGTATTGTGTCTAAGGCGCTGGGGCGGAAGAAAAATGCAAACAGACAGATGCGTTGCCATCCCTTGCGGCGAGTCATCGGATTATCGATAACGATATCTAAGGCATGATCTCTGGCATGGAATAATAAAGGATAGGGATCAAGTTGTGCGATCGCAGGGGGATCTTCGGGTACACTAACTACAGTATCCGTCACCAGTAGCGTGCGCGATCGCTTGTGCAAAAATCCCACTTCGGCAAACACTCCCAATCCCAAATCAACAGGACCGAGTAAGGCATAATCAAATTCATCCGCAAAAGGAGTTTGGCGACTATCTGCGGGTAAAACATGGGTACGCTTCCTCGGAAAACCCAGCCAACTCAGGGGCAAATTCACCGGATAACTCCACTGGTGCGGCGCAACAAAAACCTGGGCTTGGGGAAACTTCCGGGCAAACGGACCCACAAACACCTTATGCTCAATACCAGAAACCGTGGGCAAAATGATATATTTAACATCACCATGCTCTGCCACCAATTCCTGAACCAGCCGGAGACATTCCGGAGTTGGTGCAACAGGCGCATAGACCAACAAACCCCCAGCATCCAGCTTAATCACCGTCATGCGAATGGGTACAACCACATAGAGAATGCCCTGAATCTGGTCAAACGTCCAAATCCTATCCTTCACCACTTCCACACGGATAGTTCGTCGTTTGCCATAAGGATACAGGGGTACAGGAAACCAAAAGGACCATAACCAGTCTTGAGATGGGATGCTCGGATGACCCTGGTGTTCCTGCATCTGCGGTTCATTCCTCCTGTATTTTCTGAAGACTCAATTGGTTGGGCGGGAATTTTACCCTATTATTCTACAACTGGAAGCGCCCCCACCAAAACGCTGTACGTCATCGACGGCAAACATGTTTTATCGTAATTTCCCGTCTGATGCGGTATCGGGAAGGGCGCAAGCCTTGCGCCCCTACGGTTTCTTTTCCGTAATTCCGGCTTGTAGTAAGGGAACCTCAGCCCTAGATTCCGCCCTAGTAACATGCGTCAAACCAACCTAAAACCTATCCCACAATTTTAGCTGTGTCAGTCCACTACTCTATCTATTCTGAATCCGGGTCAATGCCCATGGCTCTTAATCGTTCCGCCAATCTTGCCGCTTTTTGCTCGGCAAGTTCTGCGCGTTGACGTTCTTGGTCGGCGCGTTGGCGTTCTTGTTCGGCGCGTTGACGTTCTTGTTCGGCGCGTTGACGTTCTAATTGGGCGCGTTCTTCACCAATTAACAAAAGATTGCCTTCACTATCCCACCAACGCAGCCAATATTGAGTTTGATTTTGATAAGTCCCGTGCCAAAGTCCCAGTTCTACTCCTAAGGGCGTAATCGGATAGTGACCCCGTTCATTCGGTTGGAGTTTTTGATAAGAAAAATTTAGCCAATTATAAACCTCAAGTTTTCTATTTTTGACTTCAAAAATGCCATAGTAAGGAATGCGGATAATCCGTTCATACACCCAGAATTTACCGGGTTTAGTGGTTGCTCCTTCAGCAGAAACGGATAAGGGTGTAGCATCTCGTTCCTCGTCTCCATTGCCACTGGCAAATTCTAAGGCAATCATTGGTGCCATTAATTCCCGCCACAGAACATAAGAACGACGGATTTCACCATTTACAAATGGGGGAACATTGGGAACATAGAACCAATCGGGAGCCTCTGCACCTTTTTCTGGGGGTTCGGTTTCGCGCCAGTAGATACCGCAGTCTTGTCCAATGGCGTAGTCACCATCAGGATGAAGTTGCTGCAAAACTCGACCAATGGAATCGGTCAAAATTAGGCTTTGAGGATGTTCTTGGAAATTCTTCACAAACGTACCATCAGATTCGGGTAGTTGGGTATGGTCAGGAAAAGCAGGGGGTAAATCAATTTTAGTTTGAGTCATGTCTTAATCACAGGTAACAGAGAATCTACTCAATTTCGGGGTTGGTTTAGCACTTATATTTGAATAGTGTGACACAATTGTTCGGCTTAATCAGAGTAGTCGGGTGGGTAAGCTTTATCAATCATTTAGGTGACGGATACGTTTGGTCTTCATGTCTTATGTCAGGGTAAAGTTTAAATAACTTTGTAGGGTTGGTACGTGTAATACTTCGGGCGTGAATCTAGCCGGATATGCAACCAATACACCCCTAAACCAGAGGTGCTTAACCAGGTGGGATGCTCATTAAGCCGTTGTTCTAGCGCTGACCCCACATTTTGCCACAAGGCGTGCTGCTGATGTTCGGGTGCGTCACGCATAAAAGCCGCCAGATGGCAGTATGGAGATGTAGAGGCTTGTGGACAAGGAACAACCAGTAACGCATCGTTTCCCAGATTCGGAAAGGTAATAATTGACTCGTTCTCTCCTGCGGCGGCAAAATGGCGGGCAAAATCACTGGGATCAGCTTGTATATTTGCCAGGTATGGACTATCAACTAGAACAAACTCGAATACCTGGTTTACAGTCGCGTCGCTGATAGCCGGTGTTTCCCAGAAAAAGGCGGAAAATGGAGCATCGGCGAGTAGGGAGATGAAGAATGCCCGAAAAGCCTGGTTATGCTGCCATAGCTGGATGATTTCTGAGTAGAGAATTGGGTTAGTATTGGACAGAAGCGAAATCTTCTGTATCTGACCCGCGTTTAGTGATTCGATGGATGTTTTCCACATTGAGAGATCCGGTATTCTGTTTGATGATTATACAAGTCGCTTATTTACTAAGTATAACTGCTGAATTTTATTGAAAATAAGTTATATTAATTGAGAACTTTTGGATGTTGTTCATTGCGGGTAAATGTCCAAGTTTATGTGTTTTTTTAACGCAGAGGGTCGCAGAGGGAAAGCGCAGAGGGTCGCAGAGGGATTGGAGGTATTGGGAATGAGATTTTATAGAATGACGCAGGATGAAGGATTAAGGATAAATGACGAAGGACGAAAGACTAATGACTAATGTCAAGGAGCGGGTTCAAGAACTGCGAAACCTGCTGCAACAAGCGAGTTATGCTTACTATGTCCTCGACAATCCCATCATGGAGGATGCCGTCTATGACCAACTCTATCGGGAACTGCAAGACCTAGAAAGCCAGTATCCTGAGTTAGTTACGCCGGATAGTCCGACTCAGCGCGTGGGAGAGAAACCTGCATCAGAATTTTCCTCTGTTCGCCATAATATCCCCCTCTATAGTTTAGAGAATGCGTTTAATTTAGAGGAGTTGGCGAAGTGGCAAGAACGGTGGCAACGTTATGCGCCGGATATCAAGGAGTTTGCATACATCTGTGAACTGAAGATAGACGGTTGTGCGATCGCACTTACTTATGAAGATGGTATATTAGTCCGGGGAGTTACGCGGGGCGATGGTGTCACTGGGGAAGATATTACTCAGAATATTCGCACGATTCGTTCGATTCCCTTACGGTTAAAGACACAAACACCGCCCCCGATTGTAGAAGTGCGGGGCGAGGCGTTTTTACCCTTGGATGTATTTGAAGGGATTAATCGGGAACGAGAGGCGGCTGGGGAGGCGTTATTTGCTAATCCTCGGAATGCGGCGGCGGGTACTTTGCGGCAATTAGATCCAAAAATCGTCGATCGCAGACAGTTGGATTTCTTTGCCTATACGTTACATCTTCCCGGATCAGAGGAACTGGAAACGGTGCCAACGCTGAACTCGCAATGGGAAGCTTTGGAATTCCTGCGTGATTTGGGATTCCGGGTGAATCCCCATCGGAAACGTTGCTCGTCTCTAGCAGAGGTGGAAGAATATTATCAATATTGGGATAGTCAACGGCGTGGTTTACCCTACATGACTGATGGGGTTGTGGTGAAGCTGAATTCTTTTTCTCTACAAGAACAATTAGGCTTTACCCAAAAGTTTCCCCGATGGGCAACAGCACTCAAGTATCCGGCTGAAGAATCCCCCACACTGGTGCAAAATGTTACAGTTCAGGTGGGACGAACTGGGGCGTTAACTCCAGTGGCAGAACTCAAACCCGTACAGCTAGCCGGGACAACGGTTTCACGGGCTACACTGCATAACCGCGATCGCATCAAGGAATTAGATCTGCATATCGGTGATACCGTCATTGTTCGCAAAGCTGGGGAAATTATCCCCGAAGTCGTGCGGGTACTTCCCGAATTGCGTCCACCTGATGCTAAACCCGTACAAATGCCTACTGATTGTCCGGTGTGCCATCAACCCGTCGTGCGTCCCCCAGGGGAGGCGGTAACCCGCTGTATTAATACTTCTTGTCCCGCGATTGTCAAAGGTTCACTCAACCACTGGGCAAGTCGTAGTGCATTGGATATCAACGGGTTAGGAGAAAAGCTAGTTAATCAGCTTGTTGATTCCGGTTTAGTCCATTCCGTTGCGGATCTTTATCAACTTACTTTAGATCAGTTAACCTCTTTAGAACGAATGGGTGAAAAATCCGCCCAGAAATTAATTTATCAAATTGAACAATCCAAAACTCAACCTTGGTCAAGAGTTTTGTATGGTTTAGGGATTCGCTATGTGGGTACTGTGAATGCTCAAATTTTAGCGCAACAGTTTCCTAGTGTAGACCAATTAGCCGCAGCCCGTATTACTGATATTGAAAGTGTCTATGGAATTGGAGCAGAAATTGCCCAATCGGTTTATGATTGGTTTCAAGTTCCCAGTAATCAGACCTTGATCAATCGACTGCGAGAGGCAAATTTGCAACTGGCAAGTCATCCAAAAGCAGCGTCTGCGGCAGCAACCTCTCAACCATTGCAGGGGAAAATCTTTGTGATTACCGGGACATTACCCACGTTGAAGCGAGATGAGGCAAAAGAATTAATTCAAAAAGCTGGCGGGAAAGTAACCAGTTCAGTGAGTTCTAAAACGGACTATTTGCTCCTTGGTGAAGATGCCGGATCTAAATTAGAAAAAGCCCAAGAATTAGGGATTAATCAGATCAGCGAATCTGACCTTTTACAATGGTTAAATGAATAGGTAATAAGTCAATTGTAGGGCTAGTTTAGGGAATCTGTAGGGGCGGGTTTAGGGACAATTGTAGGGGCGGGTTTAGGGACGATTGTAGGGGCGGGTTTAGGGACGATTGTAGGGGCGGGTTTAGGGACTAAATTCAGCTATTCACCGATAAATGAACAACAAAACCCGCCCTCCTCACCGATAACGGAACAACAAAACCCGCCCTCCCCACCAATAACGGAACAACAAAACCCGCCCTCCCCACCGATAACTGACTCAACGGATGAGTATCTAACAATACAGCTCTAGTCATCTGAGTTTTACAAGGATAACCGATTATGATTCAGACCCGCCTCAATTTGAGGATAGGTTTCTTCGTCGTATCCCGACTCATCAGCCATCCAGCCATTGACCAGTTCGATGACATCCTTTAGGGAATCATCTTCTGTTTTTGGGAGTGAAGATTGGTCAATGGAACTCAGGCTATAATTAATACTTGGATAGTTCGAGATTTTCGAGATTGTATAGGCTGAATCAGTTATTTTTTCAAGTTTTGCCAAAATATCTCGACAAACATCTCGATAAATAGATACTGGAATATTATCCTTACGAATATTCTCGATATTCAATAAATCTTTTGATTTAATTAAGGTATATTTTGATTGAATCAAACTATCGATTTTTGTCCTAGCCTCTAACAACTGCTCTAGAGAAAGGGCATCCAGTCGTTGAATAATTTCGTCAAGAGGTTTGGTTTCTGTCATAACGATTAAAAAGCAACTCAACTCTCTCTATCCTAACGAAGACTGAGTTTCAGCGCTGAATCCACACCACCTCTTACCCTCCTGCCTCCTGCTTCCTGCCTTCTACCGTAATAACCGAACCGCCCAAGAATTAGCACTCGCGTAACAAGAGTGCTAAATTTGCTAATGGAGTAACGAGTAAGTATTGGGAACCCTATGGCAAAAATCGTTTCGTTTAACGAAGAATCACGGCGAGCTTTAGAGCGGGGAGTCAATGCTCTAGCAGATGCAGTCCGGATTACCCTTGGACCAAAAGGGCGGAATGTGCTGCTAGAGAAGTCCTTTGGCGCTCCCCAGATTGTTAATGATGGTATCACCGTCGCCCAAGAAATTGAACTGGAAGACCCCTTAGAAAATACGGGTGCGCGACTGATTCGAGAAGTCGCATCCAAGACCAAAGAAATTGCCGGCGATGGGACCACAACCGCTACCGTTCTGGCACAGGAGATGATTCGGCAAGGACTCAAAAACGTTGCAGCTGGTGCCAATCCAGTGGCTGTACGTCGAGGGATTGAGAAAACCATTCATCATCTGGTTAAAGAAATTCAGTCCATGGCTCAACCCGTCGTTGGCGATGCGATCGCGCAAGTCGCCACCGTCTCCGCCGGGAACGACGAGGAAGTCGGGCAAATGATTGCCGAGGCGATGGATAAGGTAACCAAGGATGGAGTAATTACCGTAGAAGAGTCAAAACGCTCTCTACTGAGCTTGAAGTCGTGGAAGGGATGCAAATTGACCGGGGTTATCTCTCGCCCTACTTTGTCAGTGATCAGGAACGGATGACGGTGGAATTTGAAGACTCCTATCTGCTGATTACTGATAAAAAAATTAATAACATCCAAGAATTAGTTCCCATCCTGGAAAAAGTTGCCCGTGCCAGCAAACCCTTACTGATTATCGCTGAAGATGTCGAAGGGGAAGCCTTAGCCACCCTAGTGGTAAACAAAGCACGGGGGGTTCTCAACGTCGCCGCCGTCAAATCGCCAGGATTTGGCGATCGCCGCAAGCAGATGCTGCAAGATATTGCCGTTCTCACCGGGGGTCAGCTCATTTCCGAAGAAATCGGTCTCACCTTAGATACCGCTTCTACTGATATGCTGGGAACGGCGCGGAAAATCACCATTGACAAAGACTCAACCACCATTGTCGCCAGTGGTGACACCAAGTCAGAAGTGGAAAAGCGCATTACTCAAATCCGCAAACAGCTTGACGAAACCGATTCTGACTACGATAAAGAGAAACTGCAAGAGCGGATTGCTAAACTTGCCGGTGGTGTAGCAGTGATTAAAGTGGGTGCCGCCACAGAAACAGAACTCAAAGATCGCAAACTGCGGATTGAAGACGCCCTGAATGCCACCAAAGCCGCGATCGATGAAGGGATTGTTCCTGGTGGTGCAACCACGTTGATTCGCTTAATTTCCAAGGTTGATGCCATTAAAGCTAGCCTGGATGCTGAAGAACAAATCGGTGCGGATATTGTTGCCAAAACCTTAGAAGCCCCCCTGCGTCAGATGGCAGATAATGCTGGGGTTGAAGGTGCGGTGATTGTCGAGAAAGTCCGAGAGAGCCAAGGCAATATTGGTTACAATGCGGCAACGGGCAAGTTGGAAGACTTAATTGCTGCGGGTATTCTCGATCCCGCTAAAGTTGTGCGTTCAGCACTTCAGAATGCCGGTTCCATTGCCGGAATGGTTTTAACCACCGAAGCCCTGGTTGTCGAGAAACCTGAGCCGAAGTCCGCAGCGCCTGACATGGGCGGCATGGGCGGCATGGGTGGCATGGGTGGCATGGGTGGCATGGGCGGCATGGGGATGATGTAGTCCTCACCCATCTCCTATAGTTCATGACTGAAGCAGCTTGTCTAGTTGGACAGGCTGCTTTTTTATTAATGATTGGGGAAGAGGTGATTGGAAATGCAGGATTGGTTACGTTAATGTGTAGGGGCGGGTTTAGGGATTAACTTTGATAGTTCATACTAACTGGAATACAAAACCCGCCCTGCCTATAAATGTTATGAATAAGATTATATTTATTGACCGACGAACGGATTAGAGGGCGGGTTTTGACATACATGTTATCGACAGTATCCAAAGTGAACGGCTAAACCCGCCCCTACAGTGGATTTTTAGGAGCAGACGTCCACTAATATAGTTACGTCTAATATTCTGGGGAGTTAAGGAATTATCCGAGATGTGATTAATCGTTTTAAAAGAAGAAGTTGAATGGATTAAACTAAATCTTTGTGCCAAGTCACGGAATAATCCTTAACCTAAGGATAAACACTCAGGAGCGCTAAATGACACAACGACGTTTCCCAGGGGGCAGGTTAGCCACAAAACCAGATGATAACGATGACGACGAAGATCTATTTGAGTATTTCTATGATAAGCCAGGGAGTCTACCGGGAACCTTAAGCATTGATGAAGATGCTTGTCCGTCATTCATCGTTCTGATTGACTACAACGAAAGCCATGCCAATCGTGTCACCAATTTAAGCCCAGACGCCTGTATACCTTACCTGACGAGTGACTCTGTATCTTGGCTTGATATTCAGGGGTTAGGCAGTGAAGATATTTTATTAAGTGTGGGACAAATTTGTGGGTTACATCCTCTGCTATTGGAGGATGTTGTTAATGTTCCTCAGCGCCCAAAATTGGAGGATTACAACGACCAGTTACTGATTATATCCCAGATGGTCATGCCTAAACCCACAGAAGATGGGTTCTGGATTGAGCAAGTGAGTTTTATCTTAGGGAAATCCTATTTGCTGACATTTCAGGAGGAACCAGAACGGGATTGTTTTGAACCAGTACGCGATCGCATTCGGGCAAATAAGGGTAAAATACGTCAAGCGGGTGCGGATTATCTGGCTTATACGCTCTTAGATGCGATCATTGATGGGTTTTTTCCCGTACTGGAAGACTATGGGGAACGCATTGAGGCTTTAGAGGATGAAGTAATTCTCAACCCTAGTCATCAAACTCTGGAGAAAATTTACCAGGTTCGTCGGGAATTACTGGCGTTACGCCGTTCGATTTGGCCCCAACGCAGTGCGATTAATTCCCTAATTCGCGACGGTAGCAATTTGATTAGTTCAGATGTTCGTATTTATCTCCGGGACTGTTATGACCACACGATTCAGGTTTTGGATATGGTGGAAACCTATCGAGAACTAGCGTCGGGTTTAATGGATGTTTACTTGTCCTCCGTCAGCAATAAAATGAATGAGGTGATGAAAGTTTTGACGATAATGTCAACGGTTTTTATTCCAATCACCTTTATCGCTGGAGTCTATGGGATGAACTTTGAATATATGCCAGAATTAACCTGGCGTTGGGGATACTTTGCCTGTTGGGGAGTGATGATCACAATCGCGGCGTCTCTCTGCTTCTTTTTTTGGCGTCGCGGCTGGTTCAAGGATTCTCGATTAACCAAGCATGATTAGTGTCATCCGTTAACTGTTGACTCATAACTTTTCACGAGTTGCTTGCCTGTTGTGTATTAATTAGGGGTTATAATGTTTATGGATTTAGCTACCGAAGTTGCCAGAAATGTATTGGTATTAACAGTTTATTTTATTGTTGTAGCCTTAGTTTTTAACCGAGCCTTTCAATCCCTAGATAAGCTCGTAAACTTTGAAACTGATGCAGCCTATCTGAATAAGCAATTATCCGCCAACAAGCTACAGGATATTCTGAACGTAAAATTTTCATTCGCTGAGAAATACGAATTGGATGAACTGCACCGATTGTGCATGAGTATTGAAAATAAATCTAAAGATGTTTTTGTTGAAATTGATTGGAAACAGTGCTTTATTAGTGATTTCGATAAACGGATAAGACGAGCTATTCGCGTGATTCCGGGCAAAAATGAGGCAGCCGCTCAGTCACCGAGTATGATTCTTCCCGGTCAAACCCTAAAAGAAGAGATCAGCGATGAAAAGATCGGTTCCCCCCTTTTTGAACCCAAAAAGCTGCAAGCAGCAGCTGACAAAACCGACTATTTTTACTTGCGCTTATTATTGAAAATATCGGAGGCAAATGTAGGTGGACGTTCCTGCAACCTACGCTGTCAGTTCATTGCCAAAAATCTGTCTTGGCAAAAAGCACTGGTCCTCGCCTTGCAACCCAAATAATTACGGTTATCTGCTTCAATAAATAGCCCACAGCGGTTAAAATAGATGATAAGGAGAGAGTCGGCGCAGGTGGTTGCGGATTCACCCTAACGGTGAATCTGAGGAAAGTCCGGGCTCCCGAAAGACCAAACTTGCTGGGTAACGCCCAGTGCGGGTAACCGTGAGGATAGTGCCACAGAAACATACCGCCAATTTGTCATTAGTCACTAGTCTTATGTCTATAAAAAAGGACATAAGACAAAGGACAATTGACAACTTGGTAAGGGTGCAAAGGTGCGGTAAGAGCGCACCAGCAGCATCGAGAGGTGCTGGCTCGGTAAACCCCGGTTGGGTGCAAGGTCGTGAGGAACTACGGTTGGTCTTTTACCAGTTCCTGCTTAAAGAGCCGCTAGAGGCGTCTGGTAACAGACGTCCCAGATAGATAACCACCCTCCTAGTAGTTAGCTAGGAGAACAGAACCCGGCTTACGTCCGACTCTCTCCCTTCTAGTCATCAGTCTATTGTCGGGGCTCTTTTCACGGATGAATTATGACCATTGACCCCAGACGACACAAACAACTGCAAAAATTAGTGCAAAAGCTCGGATTACTTGACAATGCACCTGTTCAATGGTACTTAATCGACTTGGCGCTGACTCACCCCAGTATGTCCGCCGATGTGAACTATGATCAGTTGGAATTTGTCGGGGATGCTGTGGTGCGAATTGCTGCCTCAGAGTTATTATTTGAAACCTATCCCAGCGCTAAAGTCGGTGACTTTGCGGCAATTCGTTCCGTGTTAGTGAGCGATCGCGTCTTGGCTCAATTGGCTCAAGAGTACGGACTGGAGCGATACTTGCTCTTGGCTCCCAGCGCGGCGGCTGATAAAATGGGTGAGACTTCACGACTGGCTGATGCCTTTGAAGCGATGTTAGGCGCACTCTATTTAAGTACCCACACCTTAGAATTAATTCGCCCTTGGCTTGATCCTCATTTTCAGCGATTAACTGAAGAAATTCTTAAAGATCCCGCCCGCCAAAACTATAAAGATGCTCTCCAAGAATGGACTCAAGCTCACTATAAACGTTTACCCGAATATCGCCTTACCGAAACCAATACCGTTGAGGTAAATGAGAATCGTTTTACTGCCCAAGTTTGGTTTCAAGGTCAGCAATTGGGTGAAGGAAAAGGGCGCTCTAAAAAAGCGGCAGAACAAGCCGCCGCTAAAGATGCTTTTGCTAAAGTCATTCGTCATTAGTCATAGTGACATCAAGGGTGAAAAAAAACGTTAATAGTGAAACTCGCCCCGAAAAACTCAAAACTCAAAATTTCTATGAAAACTAAAATTGCCGTATTGGGAGCAGGACGATGGGGTACACATTTGGTGCGGAATTTCGCGTCACATCCGGATGCCCAACTGGTAGCAGTCGTTGATTCCTCTGAGGAATGCTTAACTCAGCTTAAAGAACGGTTGAAACTCAATGACAATGTGGTTTTAACAGACAATTGGCAGTCGATACGTTCCCAAATAGAGTGTGATGCGGTTGCGATCGCGACTCCGGCTGTGACTCATTATTCCTTGATTCAAGACGCCCTACAGCAAGGTTTCCATGTCCTTGCAGAAAAGCCCTTGACCCTCGATGCTGCTGAATGCCAACAGTTGTCTGATTTAGCCCGTCAACAGCAGCGCCAATTGATGGTGGATCATACCTATTTATTTCATCCGGCTGTTGAGCAGGGCAAAGCGGTGGTGCAATCGGGGTGTTTAGGAGAATTGCGCTATGGCTATGCTGCTCGGACTAATCTAGGACCGGTGCGTCAGGATGTAGACGCGCTGTGGGATTTAGCGATTCATGATATCGCGATCTTCAATACCTGGTTAGGTGAGCAACCTGTGCAAGTTCAAGCCACGGGACGGGTGTGGTTACAACGTCAAGAAGGAGCAAGGGACACGGCTGTAGGGGCTCTTTTGACTGATAACGTTTCACCGCAAACCTCTAACGTAACTAAACCTGCCCTTCTTAGTGAGCAAGATTTAGCAGATTTTGTTTACATTATTTTGACGTACCCGACGGGTTTTCAGGCATATATTCACTTATGTTGGCTCAACCCGGATAAACAAAGGCGTCTGGGGGTAGTGGGGAGTCAAGGAACGTTGATTTTTGATGAGATGCAAAATGATACGCCTCTGACGCTTGAGCATGGGTATTTTGAGCAACGTGGAGATGTTTTTACGCCTGCGGGTTTACGGCGTGAAGTCATAGAAATCAAGGGGAGCGAACCTTTGGCGGTGGTGTGCGATCGCTTTTTGCAGAGTGTGCGCGGTAATCAACCTGTCTCAGAGTCTTCAGGCTGGGTGGCGGCTCAATTGGTCAATATCCTCACTTGTCTATCCCAGTCTCTTCAACAGGGGGGAGAGCCGATTCAGGTTCCCCGGCTATGTGACCGAGAACTAGGGATACAAGCCTCGTCCTTTTAGGACGACTTTTTATTTTCTCTTAGTCTTGTATTGTAATAAATAATGTGTTAATCTATAAAAGTAGTCTAGCACAGGCGAAAGTCGTGAGTATCGCCAATCGATTT